>DATMYJ010000124.1:0-3501 GCA_035561015.1 Desulfitobacteriaceae bacterium
CCTTTGAATAAAGAACATGTCATTAAAATTATGGAAATACAACTGAAGTTGTTGCGGAAACGCTTAGCTGCCCGTAAGCTGACGCTGGATATAACGGATAGGGTTAAAACCCAATTAGTTAAAGAGGGTTACGATCCAGTATTTGGAGCCAGACCGTTAAAACGAGTGATCCAGCAGCGTTTGCAGAACCCGCTGGCCTTGAAACTCTTAGAGGGAGAATTCAAAGATGGCCAACACCTTATGGTTGATCTTTCGCCGGTAGGAGAGTTGATTTTTAAGGAAAGTCAATAATTTAAAAATAGTGTGTTAATGAAAAATATTATTAGCATAGCTTCGAGAGGCCCAAGCTAAAATGACAGAACTAATAACTGAAGGGATTGCCCGTTTAGAACTGAATATATCAGTTTAACTAGGCAATCCCCTGTTTTATCTGCTTATATGCCGCAATATTTGACTCACATCATCCGGTTTATCCACTTTCTGGTCTGAAAGTTAAAATAGACTTATCTAAACAAGGCACGAATTAGTCTTCGTCAAGGACGAGTAACTCCTGCAGGGTATTCTGGATAGATTTTAACAAAACAGTCGTTTTGTCAACCTTTTGTTTTTGCTTGTTATGTATGGAAATTAATTCAAAAATCTGATTTTCTAAATCTGCGATTTTAGCTTGATTTTCTTCTAATTGACGATTACTGGCTTCCTCTCTTTTTTGAGCTTCTTCCTGAATACCATTGAGAATAGTGTCAGCTTCTTCTTTGGCTATGGATATTAATTCTTCTGCTTCCTTATCAGCCGTTTCTTGTGCTTGTTTGGCGATTCTTTGGGAACTGATAATGGCATCGCGTAAATCAGTTTCCATTTTGATATAGTCATTCACTCGGTTTTCCCATTCTGCATTTTGTTCTTTCAGACTGTTTATTTGAAGTTTCAATTCAACATTGGTAGCATTCTGATTGGCTATAATCTGGGACATTTCCGTCCAGGACTGTTTAACTTCCTCGATATCGTAACCTCTCATAACTCTTTTAAATGTAGGTTCCTCGATGTTCATTATCTTCCCCTCTTTACATTTTTATTTCAGTTTATCATGTCCGTGCGATTCTGGAAAGCCTGGAAAGCCTCTTTCTTTCAGCATTTTTATAAGGTTTTGTCTAATCCCATCCAAATGTAATGATAATGGTATTTATTGAATTTTAATTGCTGTTCCACCAACCAGCCTGCATTTTTTGGCAGATTTGATTCAATAAAAGAGTAGTCGCATTATCAATAACATATTGCTGCTCATTGAAGCATACGATGTTCAATCCAGGATAATATTGCAATGAAAAATCAGCAGTATCGTGAAAATAGTTTGCTTCTCGGTGTAAGGTAAAATAAAATGTTTTTTCTGCAGTTGATATGGTTTGTTCCTGATTGGCAACAACCGGATTGGCCTGCCGAAGATCTCTTATCAATTCCTGAACTTTTGATTGCTCGGCAAAGTACTTGGGATTAAAGGGATCGCCAGGGTCCATTAATCCTATTTGTGAAATGGAGTGAGGATGGAGAATTTTATTGGGGATATTCAAAGTATCGAAAGGATCCAGCCAGCTTTCCTGATAGGCTGGCAGCAAGAATAGAGGCAGAAGAAGAAGGAGTGAGAAAGCAGTGATCAAAAATAGTCTGTGTTGATGATAAACTGTCGAAAAACGTCTGAAGGAAAAATTGGCAGGTATAACAGGCATCAGGCATAACCTCCGAAATGCTTTTTGCTTTTATTTGATTCTTTAATCAAGTTGTTTCAGCAAATTAATTAGCTCAATAGCACTAACCGCAGCATCAAAGCCCTTATTTCCAGCTTTTGTTCCTGCTCGTTCAATAGCTTGTTCAATGTTGTCAGTTGTCAGGACGCCAAAAATAATGGGGATCCCGGTTTGCAGTCCTACATTAGCTATCCCCTTGCTTACCTCAGAACTGACGTAGTCAAAGTGGGGAGTTGCCCCGCGAATAACAGCACCTAAACATATTATAGCATCATAGCGCTTTGTCAGGGCCATTTTTTGGGCAATTAAAGGTATTTCAAAGGCGCCGGGAACCCAGACGATCTCTATGTCATCTTCATAGGCTCCGTGACGACGCAAGGCATCGATTGAACCGCCTACCAGTTTATTAGTGATGAATTCATTAAATCTGGCAGCAATCAGACCAAATTTTAAACCATTGGCTAATAAGTTTCCTTCATAAGTTTTCATTTGTTAACTTCCTTTCCTATCTATTGCCTAAGTTAAATTTCTATTCATCAGTGATCTTAGTCAGAATATGACCTAATTTCGATTTTTTGGTATCAAGGTAACGCTTGTTTTCCGGCCGGGAAGCAATTTCCAATGGGATACGTTTGCTAACCCGTAATCCATAGCCTTCCAAGCCAACAATTTTACGCGGATTATTGGTCATTAAATGAACATCCTTGATTCCCAAATCAGCCAGGATCTGGGCTCCGACACCATAGTCGCGGAGATCTGCCGGAAAGCCCAAGGCAATATTGGCTTCAACTGTATCCTGACCCTGTTCCTGAAGCTTATAGGCTTTTAATTTGTTTAAAAGGCCTATTCCGCGTCCCTCTTGGCGCATATATAGAAGTACTCCCCGGCCTTGGCGTCCGATTTGTTCCAAAGCAGCCGCTAACTGATCTCCACAATCACAGCGATGGGAATGAAAGACATCTCCGGTAAGACATTCTGAATGAACACGGACTAATACAGGTTTGCCGTCATCTATCTGCCCCATAACAAGTGCCAAATGTTCCTTATCATCCAGGATACTCCGATATCCTTTGGCCTGAAAAATTCCCTGATCTGTAGGTAAGTTGATGCTCACGACCATTTCAATTAATTTTTCCTTTTTTCGGCGGTAACTGATAAGATCCTGGATAGTCATGATTTTTAGATCGTGTTTTTTGGCAAATTTGATCAGGTCGGGAACTCTCGCCATACTGCCATCCTCATTCATAATCTCGCATATAACTCCCGCCGGCTGGAGCCCGGCTAATCTGGCCAAATCAACTGCCCCCTCAGTATGTCCTGCCCTGACCAGTACCCCGCCTTCCCGGGCCTGCAGAGGAAATATATGTCCCGGACGACGCAGATTATGGGGCCTACTGGTTGGATCGGCGAGAATTTTAACAGTTGAAGCGCGTTCGTGCGCAGAGATTCCGGTTGTGCTGGTTTCCCCGTCGACGCTTACAGTAAATGCTGTGCCATGAGGGTCAGTATTTTGGCTGACCATTTGTTCCAGTTGTAAGTCTTTGATTTTTTCCTTGGTCATTGGCACACAAATTAAACCACGTCCATACATGGTCATAAAATTAATGGCTTCCGGGGTAACCTTTTCAGCGGCCATCAACAAATCGCCTTCATTTTCCCGGTCCTCATCATCGATAACCACAACCATCCGGCCTTGTTTGATTTCTTCTAAAACAACTTCAATAGAGCTAAATGTCATCTTTACACTTCCGTTTCATTT
>DATMYJ010000125.1:0-2845 GCA_035561015.1 Desulfitobacteriaceae bacterium
CAGAGAAGTAATTCTCTCCAGATATAAATAATCCTTTATCCAAATTATTTTTGATGTTCCTGGCTTTCCAGCCAATTTGAAATTGTATTCAGGATTTCAATAACTTCATTTAAGTTATCATCACGTTGCCCCTGATCGACAAGATCTTTAAGATGCTGACGTAAACGGGAATAGGCACGATTAACCTGAGATTTGGAAACATGACGCTCACGTTGTCCAGGTACTTTGATCTGGTGTGGTAACTTGACAGTTGGCAGAACCGGCTTGGGGCTTGGGGCAAGCCTAGTTCCAGCATTCTGATCTCCCAAATCAGCAAGCTCTTCTTTTATAACTGGCTTTAACCATATATGATCAGGAGCATGACGTATAATTTCCTGACCAATGAACTCCAGAGATTCGCCCAATTCAGGAATTATCGGAACTTTACCAAATTTTTCTACAATCTTCTGGGCAAAAACATTTTGGGCATCAGGTTCCCCATGGACTAAAATAATATTTTCGACAGTTTTATTAAGACCAGCTAACCAATTCAATAGTTCTTCTTGATCAGCGTGAGCGGAAAAACCTTCTATTGATAAGATTTTTGCCCTGATCGCAACTTTTTCGCCATGAATAGTTACCTCTTTTGCACCATCAGTTATCAATCTGCCCAAGGTGCCCTCAGCCTGATAACCGACAAAAAGAACAGTGGCATTTTCGCGCCAAAGATTATGTTTCAAATGATATTTGATTCTGCCGGCATCGGCCATACCGCTGCCGGCAATCAGAATTGCCCCGCCTTGAATCTCATTCAGAGCTATCGAGTCTTGGGCAGTTTGACTGAAATGAACATTAGGCATGGCTAAAGGATTTTCGCCACGGCTTATCATATCACGGGTTTGACTGTCGAAATTACTGGTATTTTCCTGGAATATTTTAGTTGCTGCTATTGCCAGAGGACTATCAATATAGATCTGCATCACAGGAATCTGCTTGGAATCCTGGAGTTGGCGTATATAATACAGCAGATCCTGGGTTCTTTCCACTGCAAAAGCGGGGATAATCAGATTCCCCCCAGCTTGATAGGTTGATCTTATGGCCTCTGCTAATCTTTCTGAGCGCTTAGCTTCTCCATTATGGATACGGTCTCCATAAGTAGTCTCCATAATAACTATATCTCCGTTGAAAAGAACCGTGGGATTTTCAATATAGGGTTGATCTTGATTACCTATATCTCCGGAAAAAATTATTCGTTTCTTTAGATCCTTCTCATGAATATCAAGGAGCAAATTTGCTGAACCCAAAATATGTCCGGCATCGCTGAGCATAAAGGATAAAGATGATGTTAAATGTACGGTTCTCTGATATGATACTGCTTTGAAAAACGGAATCGTTAACATAGCATCTTCCACATCATAAATCGGCTCAAGAAGAGGTTTGCTTAAATGCTTAAATTTACGGTTTTTACGCTCAACTTCCATCTCCTGGATATGTCCGCTGTCCGGCAGCATTATAGAACATAGTTTGATAGTTTCCGGTGTAGCCCAAATTACTCCCTTATAACCTTTTTTTATTAGTTTAGGAAGCATGCCTGAGTGATCGGTATGAGCGTGAGTAAGGATGACCGCATCTATGCTGCCAGGATCATATACGAAATCATCATAATTAAGTTGTTTAAGTTGTTTGGACCCCTGAAACATGCCACAATCAATCAAGAGCCGAAATCCCTCTGATTCTACCAGAAAACAGGAACCTGTTACCACCTTTGCAGCACCATAAAAGCTGATTTTCATATGGATTTGGCCTCCCATTGTGCAATAGTAAATGTGATATGGGGCAATTCAACTAAGCAGTTTATGTTATTCGAGTATAACAAGATTATGTTTGATAGCTTTAAGTGCTGCCTGTGTCCGATCTTCAACTTCTAGTTTGCGGAAGATGCTGGATAGATGATTCTTGACTGTTTTCTCGCTAATGAATAAGGATTTACCTATTTCCCGGTTGGATGAGCCACGGGTAACATATGTCAAAATATCCATCTCCCGTTTACTGAGACCAAACGTTTCCTTGGGCAAATTAGGACGGGACAAATGTCCAATAAGTTTTCCGGTCACAGACGGAGACAAGATTGGTTCGCCGTTATATACTTTGCGAATCGATTCAATCAAGGTCTTGGGATCAACATCTTTTAACAAATACCCTGCAACCCCAAGCTGTAAGACCTGAAAAACTTTGTCATCAGAATCATCTATAGTCAAAACAATAATCCCAATATCCGGTCGTTCCCTACGAATTACCTTGCAGGCCTCTAATCCGTTCACCCCTGGCATATTCAAATCCATGAGCAAGATATCAAAGGTTAATTTACGAGCAATATTAATTGCTCCCTGACCGTCTCCCACTTCGGCAACAACTTCGATACCTTCCTCAAACTCGATAATTCGCCGCAAACCTTCTCTTAACAATGGATGATCATCTGCTATTACAATACGAATCATACGAATGCTCCTTAATCCCATTTTAATAAGGAATACTTATATTTATTGTTGTACCTTTTCCTGGGGAAGAATGTATGACAAGATTGCCGGAAAACATATCTACCCTCTCGCGCATACCTATAAGTCCAAAATGTTCTCCCGGTGACTGAAATGAATTGTCAACATTAAAACCTTTACCAAAATCAATTACCTTAACAATAGTGGCATTCTCCTGAAAATCAAAAGCAATAGCAGCCCTTTCGGACAGGGAATGCTTGGAAACATTAGTCAAACCTTCTTGAATTAGCCGAAACAAGGAAATTTCAATAGCCTGTGGAAGCCGCCTCTCTGTCCCTATAATATGAAGTTTACACTGTATAGAATCTGTC
>DATMYJ010000126.1:0-4134 GCA_035561015.1 Desulfitobacteriaceae bacterium
CTGTGGGAGTGATAATGGGCAGTGATTCGGATTTTCCAGTGATGAAAGAAGCTCTGGATATTCTGGATTATTTTCAGATAAATTATGAAGTAAAAATTTCTTCAGCCCATCGGACTTTGGAACGTACAATAAACTGGGTCAGGGAATTTGAGGAGCATAAGGGAAGCCTGATAATTGCTGCGGCAGGATTATCTGCTCATTTACCCGGTGTTATTGCCGGGGCCACCCTTTTGCCTGTTATTGGGGTGCCGATTCGCTGCGGTGCCCTGGAAGGAGTAGATGCCCTTTATTCCATAGTACAGATGCCGCCTGGAATTCCCGTGGCTACTGTTGGCATCGGAGCGGCTCGGAATGCCGGAATTTTGGCAGCCCAGATTCTGGCTCAGGGTGATCAGGCTTTGCGCCAAAGACTGAAGGATTACAGAATAAAATTGGCTGCCGAAATCGAGGCAAAGGACTTGTATATTCGGGATAAAGTAAAAAGCAGGCCTGGGCAGAGTTGACAAACCAAACGAGTTGAAAACAGCAAGCCTGGAGAAAGGTGATTGATATGATAGAACGTTATACCCTTCTGGAAATGGGAAAAGTCTGGACTGATGAACATCGTTTGACCTTATGGCTGCAAGTGGAGATAGCCGCTTGCGAGGGTTGGGCCCAGGTTGGTAAAATACCGGCGGAAGCAGTAAAAGTTATTCGGGACAAGGCCGCTTTTACCTGGGAAAGAGTCAAGGAGATAGAAGAAGTTACCCAGCATGATGTGATTGCCTTTCTGACCAATGTAGCGGAAAATGTCGGAGCTGAAGCCAAGTATATCCATATGGGCCTGACATCATCCGATATTTTGGATACGGCCTTGTCGCTGCAATTGGTCGAAGCCTCGGATATAATTCTGGCTAAAATCGAGAAGCTGATCTCGGTTCTTAAGCGCCGGGCGCAGGAACACCGGGATACTCTGATGATGGGCAGAACTCACGGGATTCACGCTGAACCGATAACACTGGGCTTGAAATTCGCCCTCTGGTATGATGAAATGATTCGTCAGAAAGAACGATTGCTATATGCCCGGGAGGAAATCAGAATTGGCAAAATTTCCGGGGCTGTGGGAACATTTGCTAATGTGCCTCCGCAAGTTGAAGAATGGGCCTGCCGCGAGCTGAACTTAAAACCAGCCCCGGTATCCACCCAGATTATTCAGCGTGACCGGCATGCCTTTTACGTAACTGTTCTGGCCGGCATTGCCAGCACTCTCGATAAAATTGCGACCGAGCTGAGGAATTTACAAAGGACGGATGTGCGCGAGGTGGAGGAAGCCTTTGCCAAGGGGCAAAAGGGTTCGTCAGCTATGCCCCATAAGAAAAATCCCATCACCCCGGAACGCATCTCGGGTATGGCCCGCTTGTTGCGGGGCAATGCGCTGGTAGCTTTGGAAAATGTTGTTTTGTGGCATGAACGGGATATATCCCATTCTTCGGCGGAAAGGGTCATCTTACCGGACAGCACCATTGCCCTTGACTATATGCTCCACAAGATGATCAGCTTAATTGATGGTCTGCAAGTGTTCCCGGAACAAATGAAAGCCAATATTGATAAAGTATACGGCCTGATTTTCTCCCAGCGGGTCATGCTGGCTCTGGTGGACAAGGGTATGAGCAGGGAAACTGCTTACGAGTGGGTTCAGCGCAATGCTCTCCAAGCCTGGCAGACTAAGGAAAATTTTCAGGACCTGGTATTAAAAGACAAGGAAATCAGTAAATATCTGACAAAAGAAGAAATTCATCTGCTCTTCGATTATGCATACCATACCAAGCATGTTGCCGACATTTTCAGAAGAGTGGGTTTGGACTGAAAGGGGAATTAGTTGGATGCAAAAGCGGGAACTCCTTTATGAAGGCAAGGCGAAAAAGATATTTGCCACTGATCAAAAAGGATATTATTGGGTGGACTACAAAGATGATGCCACAGCATTTAACGGACTGAAGAAAGGACAGATTGTGGGCAAGGGAATTGTCAACAATCGTCTGTCTGCCCTCTTTTTTGCCAAGCTGGCCCAAGAGGGGATTGCTAATCATTTTGTAGAATTGATAAGTGACCGGGAAATGATTGTCAGAAGCCTGGAAATGCTTCCTCTGGAAGTGGTTGTGCGTAATGTGGCAGCCGGCAGTTTGGCCAAACGCCTGGGGCTGGAAGAGGGTTATGTTTTGTCCCGGCCTGTTGTGGAATTATACTATAAGAATGATGCTCTGGGGGATCCTTTGGTTAATGAATCCCATATTGCTGCTATGGGCTGGGTTGAGGAGCAGGAAGTGGCGGAAATTCAGGCTCAGAGTCTGAAAATAAATGCTATTCTGCAGCGTATTCTGGCAGCTGCGGGCATTGATTTGATCGACTTCAAACTGGAGTTTGGCAAAGCAGAAGGCAAAATCTTGCTTGGTGATGAAATTTCCCCGGATACCTGCCGCTATTGGGATCATGCGACTTCGGAAAAACTGGACAAGGATCGTTTCCGGCGGGATCTGGGAAAAGTGGAAGATGCCTATCTGGAAGTATTTCGGCGTGTACAGGAAGTTATCGAACAAGCATAATTGTAAACCTCTCAGGACCAATATCTGAGAAGTAAAATTGAAAGCAAAAAGTTGGTATTAGCAGTAGCAGAAGCCTTGGAGCTTTGTATAAAGGGAGGATTACAGTGCAACAGCATGGGGATGAAAAGCCAAAAGAAGAATGTGGTGTTTTTGGGATTTATGCTCCCGATCAGCCGGTAGCCCGCTTGACCTATTTCGGTCTCTATGCCCTGCAGCATCGCGGGCAGGAAAGTGCGGGAATAGCCGTCTCTGACGGCCGTACTATCGAAGTTCATAAAGGAATGGGACTGGTGTCTGAGGTTTTTTCTAATCGTATCATTGACCATTTGCAGGGAAAAATGGCTATCGGGCATGTGCGTTATTCAACAACCGGTTCCAGTCTGCTGGCAAATGCTCAACCTTTAGTAGTTTATTATCAAAAAGGGATGATGGCTCTGGGCCATAACGGCAATCTGACCAATGCTGTGGAACTGCGGGAAGAGCTAGGCAAAGATGGGGCTGTTTTTCAGACGACTGTTGACAGTGAGATTATTATCAACCTGATTGCCCGTTATCGCCGCGGCGAATTGGAAGATGCCATTACCAAAACAATGATCGATCTGAAAGGGGCCTATTGTCTGGTTATCATGGCAGAAGGCAAGCTCTTTGGGGTGCGTGATCCTCATGGCTTTCATCCTCTTTGTGTGGGCAAGCTGGGAGACAATTATTGCCTGGCATCCGAAACCTGTGCTTTGGACACTATCGGGGCGGAATTTGTCCGAGATGTAGAGCCGGGTGAAATCGTAACTATTGATAAAGACGGCCTGCATGTCCGGCAGGGGCTGCCCAAGGCCGCGAACAGCGCTATATGTGCTTTTGAATATATCTACCTTGCCAGACCTGACAGTACTTTGGACGGCTTGAACGTCTTGGAAAGCCGCCGGCGTATGGGCGAAGAGCTGGCCGATGAATTCCCTCTGGATGTTGACATTGTTATTCCTGTACCTGACTCCGGGATGACAGCTGCCTTGGGCTATGCCCAGAAATTAGACCTGCCTTTTGAGCAGGGCTTTTTGAAAAACCGCTATGTGGGCCGTACCTTTATTCAGCCGACCCAGGAGATGCGTGAGGTATCTGTGAGAATCAAACTCAATGCCATTAAGAGCATACTTGCGGGCAAACGGGTTTTGATGATTGATGATTCTATTGTCAGGGGGACGACAAGTTCCAAACTGGTGGAAATGGTGCGCAAGGCGGGGGCCACTGAGGTTCATATGCTGATCAGTTCACCGCCGATTACCCATCCCTGTTATTATGGCATTGACACGGCCCAAAGAGAAAAACTGATAGCCAATCAACTGGATCTGGAAGGTATCCGCCGCTTTATAGGTGCTGACTCCCTGCATTATTTATCCGAAGAGGGCCTGATGCGGGCCTTAGGCCGCAAACCATCCTGCCTGGCCTGCTTTAACGGCGCTTATCCTGTGGAAATTCCTGATGACTCCTTCAGTAAATATGAGTTTGAAGCTCTGTCCTAAATAATACCTGATGACTAATTCATAATGTACATTGT
>DATMYJ010000127.1:0-2095 GCA_035561015.1 Desulfitobacteriaceae bacterium
CTTTAATAGCAGCAAGAATATTGGGGTCCAGGAGCGTAGTAGTATCCCCTACAGCTCTGCCTTCAGCAACATCCCTAAGCAGTCGGCGCATAATCTTGCCACTGCGTGTTTTGGGCAGATCTTTGGTGAAGAAAATATCCTCGGGAGCAGCAAAGCTGCCGATTTTGCTGCTCACATGATCCTTGAGTTCTTTGGCCAATTCTTCTGTTCCCTCAATTCCTTCCTTTAAAGTTACAAAAGCGGAAACAGCTTGTCCTTTGATGGCATGGGCTCTGCCGATAACGGCTGCCTCGGCTACTGATTTATGGTCAACCAGAGCACTTTCAATCTCTGCAGTTCCCAGACGGTGGCCGGAGACGTTGATAACATCATCTATCCTGCCCAGAATCCAGTAGTAGCCATCTTTGTCTTTCATGGCGCTATCACCGGCAAAATAGTAACCAGGGTACATTTTCCAGTAAGTATCCACATAGCGTTCTGGGTTATGGTACAAATTTCTCAGCATCGAGGGCCAGGGTGAAGTAATGACAAGGTTACCGCTTTGGCCATCAGGTACTGGATTGCCTTGATCATTAAGTATGGCTACTTCGATGCCGGGAAAAGGTTTGGCAGCAGAACCAGGCTTTAAGGAGGTTACGCCGGGCAGAGGTGTAATAACAATCATGCCTGTTTCTGTCTGCCACCAGGTATCGGAAATGGGGCAATTGTTATGTCCAATATTCTCATAGAACCAATTCCAGGCTTCCGGATTAATGGGTTCTCCCACCGAACCCAATAGCCTCAGACTGGAGAGGTCTCTTCTTTCTGGCCACTGTGTTCCCCAGCTCATACAGGCTCGGATGGCTGTGGGAGCAGTATAGAAGACATTAACTCCATGTTTTTCTATAACTTCCCACCAACGATCTTTTTCCGGATAATCTGGAGCGCCTTCAAAAAGCAGCGTTGTGGAACCATTGGAAAGGGGACCGTAAACGCTATAGCTATGCCCTGTTATCCAGCCGATATCGGCGGTGCACCAATACACATCTTTATCATGATGATCAAAAACATATTTGAATGTGGTATGAACTCCTACCATATAACCTCCAGTAGTATGCAGCACTCCCTTAGGTTTTCCGGTTGTGCCGCTGGTATAGAGGATAAACATGGGATCTTCGGCGTCCAATTGTTCCGGTTCACAAAAACGAGGGGCATCTCTCATCAGGTCATGATACCAGAGATCGCGACCCTCTCGCATGCTTACTTCCAAACTTGTCCTTTTCACTACAACAACTTTTTTTACAGAAGGACATTCATCCAAGGCCTTATCCGCGTTCTCTTTCAGAGGAATAGTTTTACCTCTCCGGAAACTCCCATCTGCGTTAATCAACACATTGGATTCTGCATCTGTGATCCTGGTCTTCAAAGCATCAATACTGAAACCTCCAAAAACGATGCTATGAACAGCACCAATTCTGATAATTGCGAGCATAGCCACCACTACTTCCGGAACAGTGGGCATGTAAATCGTTACCCGGTCGCCTTTTTTAACTCCGATCTTTTTTAAAGCCCCGGCAAACTTATTCACTTCCCTGTACAATTGTTGGTAAGTCAAGGTAACTGTCTCCCCTGATTCTCCCTCGAAAATAATGGCCGCTTTATTGCGACGATGGGATCGGGTATGCCTGTCTACACAGTTGTAACAGGCATTTATTTTTCCTCCCATATACCATTGGTAGAAGGGTGCTTGCACATCACTGAATAATGTATCCCATTTTTTAGACCAATCGAGATCTTCGGCCATAATAGCCCAAAAACCAAGGCGGTCTTTTGCGGCCAGTTCATAAAGGCTGTTATCTGCAACCAGCGCATTATTTTTAAACTCGTCGGATGGTGGATAAAATAGGCTGCCACCAAGCATAGTTGGTTCTGTCATTTACAAGTCAACTCCTTTTCTAATATTCATAAATAACAAAATACTAAAGCTGCGGTTCGTCAATTAATGCTCTCGTATTATCCATTCTGCCTCGAATTTACCAGTTGCCTGATTCAGTGTCAAATTCAGAATATTGGGATAAGTTTACTAAGTATATTCTCCTTACAGTCAGTATTTTCC
>DATMYJ010000128.1:0-6472 GCA_035561015.1 Desulfitobacteriaceae bacterium
GGTTATAAGAAGATTGTTGACACCATTTATTCGCTGATTTTAACTTTGACCATGAATTCATACCCTCTGGGCACTGCCACTTCAGCTGGAGCAAAATTATAACTGGCCGCTTTACCCTGCTGGTCCAGAGAGAGCCCCAAGTGCAGCAGGGCAATCCCAATGTCAATCTGATTAAGCTTCCCATACACCGCTGCCCGCAGAAGATTCAATTTCCGGCGGCTCACAATCAGATGGTCGGCATCTCCGCTGAAATACCAGGGTTGGCTATTGGTAGCTGAGGGAGCCAGGCGCACAGGCTCCAGAATTTCCTCAGCACCTGCTGCACTGGATATTTCAGACAAGTTTTTACGCATAAATTCGGAGGTATTCGTTCTGTGCAGCGGCTCTCCGGTCTTTCCAAAGGCGAGCATGATGACATACTCCATGCCGTTTCTGAGTTTGGGTACTTCTTTGGTAGGCCTGGCCGCCCCCAGCCAGCAGCTGGCCAGATTATTGGCCGAGAGGTAGAGGTCAATCTGCTGCAGCACAAAGCCGGCATTCAGCAAATAGTTAGCCTTTTTCTCCGAATACAGACAGATATAGTGCGGGGCCTTGACAGGCAGGAGATTCTTGACCTTAGCTGAACCGAGATAGATAAAGGCATAGGGAATGTTGGCGTCCAGCGGCTTAACACTGCCGGCATATTCCTGCAACCTGGCAAGTATCTCGGAGGGAAGCGGCGCCATGTCAAATTTTCTAACAGACTTCCGCTGAAATATGGCCTTATAAAGCTGAGAATTAGTCACACCTTCACCTCCGGATGAATTACTCTTTTCTCAAATTGGTTGCCTGATGTGTGATTCATAAGAAACTCCGGCTCTGCCTCCGATGAACGAGCTCCGCTCGCCCTTGACATTGAACCAAAAACACTTCACCACCCCCGTCGATCAGATAAACACAACAGTCTCTTGCGTCGGTCAAATCCTGGCCTCCGACCAGATAAACTCCGTCCACAATTTGTTCAGGCTCGTGCATGGGTTACTCCTTTCCAAGGCAGATTTATTCCATTCCCCACTATTTTCAGGTATAGGAAAAATATTTTGCCCTCTTCCAGACTGCGTTTGGGCTGTAAGGAATTAACTAGCCCCTGCAACTGAGTAGTGGAATTAGATTTCTGACATAGTATAATTATTTAAAAAGAGATATTGGAGATTGTAAAAGACATGGAAAATGTTGCGATTGTATTAACTATCATCGCAGTAAATACGGCTTGGTGTTCTGTATGCAAAATGTAAAAATAATTAATTGCAGTTAAGTTATTATCCGAAATATATTGACCAGACCCTTAGGGCCTGGTTTATACTGATTTCAAAGGTGGGATGGCAGTGGAAAACCGCATTAAGATCGGCGATTTCGCTAAACTGACCGGCAGCACATTAAAAACCATAAATTATTACCACAAAATCAGGTTGCTGCCTGTACCGGAACGTTCTGCCGGGGGATACCGTTTATATGGGCCGTCGGAGATGAACCGCATGCGTTTGATCAAACGCTTAAAATCCCTGGGGTTTGGTCTCAGACAGATTAAGGAAATAATGGGAGATTTGCAGAATCCTAAAACAACGCGAGAAGTCTTACAATTCCTGCGTCTTGAATTGCTCAAGCAAAAGAAAACCCTGGAAGAGCGCGTGGCGAAAATTGATACTCTGCTGAGTGAACATGCCCTTCTTTTGGATGAAAATAGTTTAGATTCTCCTTCTTTTCAAATGATTACCGAGATCCTGGGGGCGGATCAAATTGAAAAATACGCTCGTACCTGCCCGGAAATATATGATCAGCACCGCAAATTGTATGGCATTCTGGATGATTTCCAGTGGGGTGAAGATTACCGGGAGAGTTCTCGTATCCTGGCCGAGTATTTTAAAGCGCATCCCGAACAATATCAACTGGCTTTGGATTCAGGAGCACGTTGGGCCAAGCTTTCCCGCCTCAGTGAAGACGATCCCCGGATTGAAGCTCTAGCCCGCGAATCTGTCGCTCTCATCAACAGCATGCCTCCGGTAAAAGAGCTTTTATGCAGTAATCCTGGAAAGAACAAGCCTCTGGAAAGCTTATACCAGGAGATGGTTGCCGCTGTGCTTTCCCCAGCCCAATTAAAGTATCAGCAACTTTTTGATAAATTCCTCTCCTCTGAAGACTAATTAATTGCCGAGGCTATTCTCAATCAGAGGAAAGATTCCATTCCTAAAGAAAATCGAGGACAGGAGATTATAAAGGGAGGTAAAACGTATGGAGAAAAATACTAATAATTTATCCCTGTTGAAAGCTTACCTGGTACCAGTAATAATTATGATTGTGCTGGGTCTTATCTTATTTCTTCCCGCAGGCTCCTTCAAGTTTTGGGAAGCATGGATTTGGTGGTCGATTATTGCTGCCCTGACACTTTTTATTACCGCCTATTTTTTACGAAAGGATCCGGGGCTTTTGTCAAGACGAATGAAAGTCCGAGAAAAAGAGCCGCAACCAGGCATCATACGCCTCTTCTCCTTCTTATCTCTGTTCGCCTACCTGCTTCCCGGCTTTGATTACCGTTATCACTGGTCGGCAGTGCCGGTTTGGCTGGTATTCGCCGCTGATGCTTTGGTCTTTATGGGATATGTATTCATTTTCCTGGTTTTTCGGGAAAACACTTATGCTTCGACTGTCATCCAGGTGGAGAAAGAGCAACAGGTTATCACAACCGGCCCCTATGCTCTTGTTCGTCATCCGATGTATACAGGCTTGTTAATAGTGATGTTGTTTACTCCCCTGGCCCTTGGTTCTTATTGGGCCTTGATCTTCTCTCTTCTTTTCATCCCAACGATTATATTCAGGATCAGAAAGGAAGAAAAAGTGCTCTTGCGAGACCTGCCGGAGTATGCGGATTATATTATTAAAACACGATATCGTTTGCTTCCGTCAGTTTGGTAAAAGTTGCCATGGTTCTTTCCGGCCGGCACACCCTGCCTGGTTCTGCCAGATGGGGTCTTTTTATTACTGCCATTAACAATAATTGTTTTGGCTGTCTACATTTTCAGGAATTCCAGAATTTTATAGATCAGAACAGCAGGCCAGAAAAGAGCCATTTTCTTTTTTATGCATCACCGTATGGAAGCATTATAGTGTGTCAGTATTGAAATAGTGGAATCTACTTCTCACCCCAGCAGTACTTTTGATTCTGGCGCAGTTCATCCCACAGAGAGCAATGAGTTATTGCCCGTCTTACAACTGCCGGCTTTGTTGTTTGCCAGAAATCAGGTCTGGGTTAAGCTATTATGATATGAAATTTCTGCCAAAGTCTGTTCCAAAGTCTCCAGGTTTACCGGCTTTACCAAGTACTTCTTGAATCCGGCTTCCTTGGCGCGTTGCCGGTCTTCCTGCTGGGCGTAACCGGACAGGGCAATCAGGAAGGTATCCTCAAGTTCCTTGTCGCAGCAAAAGCGTTGGGCCACTTCATAACCATTCATCCCCGGCAGTCCTACATCACAGATAAGCACTTCCGGCCGAAACTCTTTTGCTTTGCTAATACCCTCAGGTCCGCTTAAAGCGGTGGCCACCGTATGGCCCAGATATCTAAGCAATGAGGATAGAATCTCAATTATGTCCGGAATATCATCAATAATCAGAATCCTGAAGGAACAGGCGGCTAAACCGCCGGTCTTCGATTCCTGTTCGTTTTTACCGGTCTCTATAGCTGTGAGGGGCAGACGGATGGTTAATTCAGTACCTTTGCCCAAGCCTTCGCTATGGACAGAGACACTGCCCCCGTGAAGTTCTGCCATTCCTTTAACGATTGCCAGCCCTAACCCTAATCCGCCGCAACTGCGGTCCAGGGTACTATCCGCCTGCATAAAAGGCTCGAACAAGTCAGGCAATACTTCAGGCATGATACCTATGCCATTATCCTGAACTGTGATTATCGCTTCCTGGGTACTTTCCTCATGGCCAACCATGACCAGGACCCGATCTCCTTTGGAGGTAAACTTGGCGGCATTATGAAGCAGATTGCCGATTATCTGAGTTAACCGGGCGGGATCTGCTTCGAGATATAACGAGGCTGAGGCTAATCTGCTTTCCAGGGCAACTTCTTTTTCTCTGAACTGCGCCTGATAATCCGCCGCGGTCTGCTCTATCAGGCTGTTGAGTTCAAGGCGTTCTTTTTTCAGGGTAATTTTGTTTTGGGTAATACGGGCAACATCCAGGAGATCATCTACCAGGCGGGTAAGCTGTTCTCCTTGGCGCATAGCAATTTTCCGAGCCCTTTGGGCCTGTTTACCGTAGTCAGGTACCCGGCCCAGGAGAGAAAGGCTCATCATAATTGAGGCCAGCGGATTTCTGAGTTCGTGAGAGAGCATATTGAGAAATGCGTTTTTATTTTGATCTTGTTGGCGCAGCTTTTCTACTAAATCCAGGGCCCGTTCTTTACTCTCCCGCAGCAATTGTTCTGCTCTCATAGGCTCGGTAATGTCATTACAGAGTAGAGCGACCATACTGCCCTCGTCCCCGAAGCGGGAAGCGTGAATATCGAAACAACGTCCCAGCCTATTCAAGCGGTTTTCGAACCTGAGCGGTTCGCCGGTTAAGGCGACCTTTTCAATGTGCTCCATCATTCCCTCATCGATAACTGAGCTGATCTCCCGATACCGCTTGCCGATGACATCGTCAGCTTTGAGCCCGAATAAACTCTCCATCGCCGGGTTAATCTCCAGAATCCGATAATCCACCGCTTTGCCGTTATCGTCGTAAATCATCTCAATAATACTAAAGCCCTCGTCAATTGAATTAAATAGCTTGAGGTACTTGTCTGTAGCCCTTCTAGCCGACTCTTCCTTTAAGCGGATAAGTTCCCGCTCTGTTTTCTTGCGTTCGGTGATATCTCTGAAAAGTTGGCCGAAAGTATTTTTCGCGTAGGGAAACATGTATACATCATACCAGCGGTTTGTGTCCAGGTGGTATTTTTCGAAATGCTTCGTTTTCCCTGTTTTAACCACTTCTTCTTCGATCTCAAGCCAATCCTGCTCCAGATTGGGGGCATATTCCGAAACTCTTTTTTCTAAAATATCAGCTGCTTTAAGACCTGTTTGTGCTTCATAAGCCTCATTAATTTTGTGATCCACAAGATCAAAAGGCTTTTCATTCTCATCGTAGAGGATTTCCGTAATGGTAAAACCATCTTGACTATTATCAAACAAGGTCCGGTAAAGTTTCTCACTTTCCTTCAGAGCTTTTTCTGCCTTTTTGCGTTCTGTGATATCCATATGCGTGCCCAGATATTTAACCAGTTTGCCTTCCTGATTATAAATCAGTTTCCCTTGGCCTAATACCCAAATATATCCTGAATCTACAGTCTTCATCCGGAATTCCATCTTTGTCTTAGGGCTATTCTGTCTGCAATCATGCAAATATTCGCTCTGAATTCTGTCAAAATCGTCAGGATGAACAAGGGTGTTGATTGCCAGGGCAGCTTCTTTCGGCGATAAGTGGTCGATGCCCAGCCTTTTTTTCCACTCAGTGGAGAAATATATTTCTTCCTTTTCCATATCGCGTATAAATGAGCCTGCCGAAGAACTATCGATTATTTCGAGATATTCCTGTTCTTTTTTCTGAATATTTAGTACATATTCTTTCCTTTCCGTTATATCCAAAGTGACAGCATAAACCTTCAGAGGATTTCCTGTTACATCGTAAATTATCTTTCCCCTGTTCTGTGTCCAGATGTAGCCTTTGTCAATGGTATTAATGCGGTACTCCAGATCAAACTTAAGTTCTTTACGGTCCAGGTAACTATTGATCACATCGGCTTTCTTTTTATCATCAGGATGGACAAGTGCACGCATATATGCCAGGCGGTCTTTTTCCGGTATCTGATCCAAACCGATACGATTGGCCCATTGCTCAGAGCAACGAATCGTGCTGTTTACAAAGTCTATTACCCAGCTTCCGTCAAATGCGCTGTCCAGCAAATCCCAATATTCAGCTTTTCTTTGTATCTGAGACACCCCCATTTGCTAAATCCCGCAATGTACTCCACAGGCTTATTGTACTCCAGCTCACCTGTATCCGACAAACCAGGTATAGGCCACACAAGTCTGTCTTGGTTTCTGGGTTCACTACACTCATTCATTGGTACCCTTTAGAAATGAGCGCCATAAAACAAGGTAACTCTCAGGGGCAAAACCCATAATAACCCACAATTGTTATTATACCACCTTAGTTTGACATATTATTGATATCTATTCTCATATCACCATAATGGTTCTCGCAAGCATGTCCTCAATGCAAAAAGCCCTGATTTCTCAAGAGCTCTCTATTCATGGCAAACCATATTGAAAATGCCATGCCATAACTTTAATACTATCAATTGTACGATCAACTAAATTAAGTTGGCCGCTCTTTTTTAAACCTCTGATAGCTGTAAAGCCCCATACTCAATCCAATACCGGTACCTATTGCC
>DATMYJ010000129.1:0-4577 GCA_035561015.1 Desulfitobacteriaceae bacterium
CCTCTTTTTCGATCGGTATTGGAACAAGATCAATATTTAATTTTCTTTTAAGAAATAGTTCAAGCTTTCTTCTAGTATTTCCATCCATAGATAATATGGATTTTTTCTTGTAGAGGTGGTTTAAAAAAAGCTTATTCAAAATAAGCTTTAACTGACTCCCCATAAAAATTCCGGAATCATTAAAATTATTCCAGCTTATCAACTGTGGAGCCAGAATGCACCAGGTAACAACACGACAACTTGTTTTTTTGAACTTCCTCAAACCATGATAATTATCAAACAGCACAAGAATATCATCTTTGGAAACATTATCATATGCAGAATCGTCATTCATATCATAGAAGCAGTAATCAATCCTCTCATCCGTCATTCGCTTGATCAAATAACTATTTGCATCACCGAATATCACAATCTTTTCGTGATATGCCTCGAGCAAATATTTTGCCAATAAATAAATGAGGTTATCACCCCCATTCGGATTTGGATATACAACATTTGTAAAAATATACATCCCTTTGCTATAAAATCGTTATTTAGAAGAAAACTTCTTTTTCAAAAAACCTAAAACATCAATAACCCTGTTCAACTCATACACTGAAAAAACCCCAACCACCAGAACTAATAATAATGAAATAACATATCTCATATAACCGTCGATAAAGTAGGAATTCAGGAATGAAACCAAAACAAAAAGAGCAAAAAAGACCATATACCAAAAATTCTTGGTATTCAGGCGAAAGCCGGAAACTTGCCTGACAAAAAGCCAGATCAGCACCATATAAAAAAACCTGCTGATAAAATAGCCAATACCTAACGAGTCTTTCCCGAAAAAGTCCCAGCCAAAATATATAACACAGACAAAAAGAGCCGCCGCCAAAAATTCTCCAACTATAAAATACATACCCTCTTTTTTAGCCAGCAACACATATGCTAAAGGGAAAAATATAATCTTGAAAAAATCACCAAGCAGCTGCCACTGCAAAATAGTCAATGCACCGACAAAACTCTTGGAATAAAAAAACGGGATAATATCCGATGCAAATGACAGCATAAAGACAATAAGAGGAGCAGAAACAAGCATTGCAATTTCAAGTTGCTCATTCACCAGCAAATTGACTGTTGAATTATCTTTATTAACACCAGCAAGACGAGGATAATAATCAACGGACATAGTATTCACAACTGTCATGAGATACACGGAAGACAACGTCCAGACAGCCTGAAACTGCCCAACAACATCAATACTTGATTTAGAAATTATAATTATTTTCACAAGATACATGGTCCCTGTCATCATAAGCGTCGAAAGAACCATGAAAAACCCAAGCTTAACCATTCCGATACCACCGCGAAAAGTTTCATATATCGACAGTGCTATCTTTTCGACACTAACTCTTTTGGCATACCACCATGAAAGACATAGCGCAGCCACAGGGGAAACAAACAATGCAGGAACGATTCCATCTATCCCATAGATATAATAGACAGGAACTGTTATCGCAAAACCGATAACCACACCCAGCACATTTGATTTTGCTATAGACGCAAGCTGCTGCATACCTTGCAGCAATGCCATCTGGCCACTTGAAATAGATGAAATCAGTATTGTAGCGGACAAGATTGCTATTCCGAGAGCATATTTATCATTTCCAAAACCAAGCAGACTTAACTTCTCACTGAGCAAAATCGCAGTTAACATGCCAAGACCACCTGTAAACCATGACCATCTTCGCAGTATTATAATAGCTTTTGCGATTTTCTTATTATCACCAGTCTCGGCGGCTTCAGCAACATCACGTACCGCACTAAACTCAATCCCCATATGAGTAAAGTTTGAGACAAGACTGATTGTGGAATCCAGAATGCCGGCAATACCAACGCCTGTTGGACCTAAAAGTACTGCTATAATTTTTGTCCTGACAACCCCGATTGCAATTGTAATAAGTTTGCTGCTGCCAATTATACCAAATGATTTCAATATATGTTTCTGGGAGGCCATGCATTCCTCTTAAAAAGAGTTTCAAAAAATAACTATAAAAAAAACGAAATCATGTATATCCATTTACCGCATCAACCACCTTTTGTAATGAAACAGCATCAATTACCGGACTGATGGGAAGGCTGAATACTTCGTGGTGCATGGACTCAGTAAGGGGTAGTGAACGGGCATTCCATTCACGGTACGCCGCCTGTTTGTGTGGTGGCACCGGGTAATGGATAAGCGTCTGCACGCCGTTATTGTCAAGGTAGCGGAGTATCCTGTCGCGGTCTTCTGAACGAACCACGAACAGGTGCCATACATGTGATGTGTCATCGGCAATGGGGCTGATTTCACCCGATGCCGGAAGAAACAGACCCGGATGACGGATATTGTCGCAATAATAACCTGCTATCTCGCGTCTCCTCTGGTTCTCGGTATCAATGTATCGCAACTTGATATCGAGAAACGCAGCCTGAATCTCATCGAGGCGGCTGTTATAACCCTGATACTCGTTAACATATTTTTGTCTCGATCCATAATTCCCCAATGCTCTTACAACATCGGCAAACTCAGCATCATCAGTCGTAACGGCACCGGCATCACCCAGCGCCCCAAGATTTTTCCCAGGGTAAAAGCTGAAACCTGCAGCGTCACCAAGTGATCCTGTTTTTTTCCCCTGCCATACAGCCCCGATGGCCTGCGCATTGTCTTCAACGATCTTGAGATTGTACTTCCTCGCAAGACGCTCAAGCTCATCAGACCAGCAGACACGTCCGTAAAGATGTACAACCATGATCGCCCTGGTGCGCTCGGTAATGTGCTGCTCGATCAGTGAAATATCGATATTGTAGGTTTTTATATCCGGCTCGACGAGTACAGGCTTAAGCCTGTTGTCTGTAATCGCCAGAATGGTAGCGATGTAGGTATTTGCAGGAACAATAACCTCATCGCCGTCCTTCATGAAGCCAAGCTCCTTGTACCCCCGAAGAATGAGGCGCAATGCATCCAGTCCATTGCCGACCCCTATAGCATGCCTTACTCCGATGTATTCCGCCAGATTTGTTTCAAAGTTTTTTACTCGAGTGCCAAGCAGATACCCGCCTGAATCGATAACCTCCGATGCTGCCTGTTTCAGTTCATCAACATACTGTTTGTTTACCTCCTTGAGATCAAGAAATTTTATCATGATTCGTTACGTAAACGCTTGATAGATAAGATCATAATGAGAAGTATCGACATCGTAGAATCGCTGGGCATACGACCGGGCGCCAAACCCTTCCTTCCACCCAAGTAACCCGGTGTTTACTTTTTGGCCCTGGGCAATATTGGAGTTCCCGAAGTCGAAGTAGCTCTTTTCATTATATACCTCGGTGATAAGATGATGAATCAGGTAATCGAGCGCACCATTTTCACGCCCCTCATCGCAACCTGAAAAGTACTGTGCACGAGCACATTCGCTCATTTCGAATACTGTACATCCAGCCATAACCCGCCCTTCGTATAAGGCATTGAACTGCCGAATGCACCCGGGGTTTTCATGAAACAGAAATTCGATTTCCTGCAGTGAGTGAACAGGAACTGCAGCATGCCTCTGATGAAGATTCGGAATGAGCAACTCATTCCAGAATTGGCTGAAATCAGATGTTTCGACAACTTCAATGCCATTTTTCAGCGCGTTTTTTACGCCCGTTTTCCTTCGGCGCTGATACGGGATTCTTCTTGGCGACTGAAGGTCAAGTGCAGAAACAAGATCTACCCTTGAAATCGATGCCTTCGCAAGAAACAAGGCGTAATCAATATCTTCGGAGGATACCGAAGTGTAAAATGAAGGTATCTGCTTGAAAAGCAGCCGGTTTATTCCCGCTGCATTACAATACCTGAGAATACTTCCCAGATATTGTAATGTATTGCCGGAATACTCATCATGACGGACAAGCAGTCCTCCATAGGTCAATCCCTGATGGGAAACAATGGTATGTTCATCCTGCCTGTTAGCGGGAAGCAACGCAACAAGCTGGCTATCCTGATATACCATAAAAGAACTGTCTTCAAACCGTTCTTTGTGATAATCCATATAACTTCTTGAAAACAGGAATGTTGCATTCTTGCATGCTGGAATAAATGCATCCCACGCCGTGCGCAACTCCGGAACGTATGGAACAACTTCAATCATAAACAGTACATTTTCCAATCGGTTATACTCCATGACGACGACCTGGATCACCAGGACAACCTGATTGACTTGGGGAAATTAAGGCAACGTACCTGAAGTCTGACTCTGTGACTGTATGACAGGCTCATTATCGACAAGCGTATAGCTGAAGCCCTGCTTGTCCACAAGATTCATATTGACCACTGTCCCGCTTTTTGTAACATAACCGCACTGCCTTGCAGGGTTCCCTACCACCAGGGCAAACGGGGACACGTCACGGGTAACCACACTGCCGGCGCCGACAGTGGCATATCTGCCTATTGTAACACTCCCCAGAACTGTTGTATTGGCGCCAATGGTTGCACCTTCACAAAGAATGGAGGCGATGTACTTATCAAGGTAAACCTTTGATCGCGGATACATGTCATTGATAAAGGTAGCGTT
>DATMYJ010000130.1:0-2482 GCA_035561015.1 Desulfitobacteriaceae bacterium
AGTCACGACAGGAGCCAAGGCGTTCTTTAAAACATGGCGTATGATTATCCTACTAATTGCCAGACCTTTGGCTTTGGCTGTGCGAATATAATCCTGGGTTAAAACATCCAACATACTGGTTCGGGTAAGACGGGCAATCTGGGCAACGGGATAAGCACTTAAAGCTATCACAGGTAAAACCAGATTTTGTGTTTCTCCCCAGCCAAGCGGAGGAAACCAATGGAGTTTATATCCTACATAGTATTGCAAAAAAGTTGCCAGAACAAAACTCGGTACCGAAACACCAATGGTAGCTAAAAAAATAATGATATAATCACTCATTTTATTCTGTTTTAGAGCTGCCATTACCCCCATTGTGATGCCTCCGAACAAGGCCAGGACAGTTGCCGAAAGCCCCAGGGCAGCAGTTTTAGGAAAACCTTCCTGCAGCAAATCATTCACTGAACGGCCCTGGTAACGATAAGTTGGACCAAAATCAAAAAAGACCATATTTTTCAGGTAATCCAGATACTGTTTCAGCAGGGGGTCATTGAGGTGATATCTTTTATTAATATTCTCTGCTATAGCCGGGGGCAAAACCTTTTCCGAAGAAAAAGGACCTCCCGGAATAGAATGCATCAATATGAAAGTTAGGGTAACAACAAACCACACCACAAAAACAGCTGATACAATCCTTCCAAACAAGTAGCGCACCATTAAGGCCCTCCCCGCAGCAATGATAAAATTAAGGAGCAAGTTTTCAGAACTCGCCCCTTAAAAGCAGACATACAGGCTATTTTCCCACAGCGGCATTCTTGAAATCGATGAGACCGACAGGAGTAAAATTAACATTTTTAATGTTGTCCTTAATCAAATAGTTGTTTACGTCGAAATAAATCGGCATAACTGGCATTTCTGTCATCAGGATTTTTTCGGCATCATGCATGGCCTGCATACGTATTTTCTGATTTCCGGTCTCTTTGGCTTTGGCAAGAGCAGCATCATACTCTGCATTTGACCAACTGGGCTGGTTATTGCCGCTTTCAGCAGTAAATATATCCAGGAAGGTCATGGGATCAACATAATCCCCCGTCCAACCGGAGCGGGCAATATCAAATTGTCCGTTTTGAACAGTATCCAGAAAAACTTGCCACTCCTGGCTGACCAGGTTAACTTTGATTCCCAGATTTTTGGACCACATATCCTGTATAGCTTGCGCCAGCAGTTGATGAGAGACGCTGGTATTATAGAGAATGCTTAACACTGGAAAATTCTTGCCTTCCGGGTAGCCGGCATCACTTAACAGCTGTCTGGCTTTGGCAACATCCTCCTGGAAATAGTCTCCTCCAACTTGCCGGAAAGTTTTGCCACTTTCATAATCAGGAATTCCGTCAGGGACAATGGCAAAGGCCGGGGTTTGTCCTCCTTTTAAGACATTGTCGATAAGGGATTTACGGTCAATCGCCATGGTCAGGGCTTGGCGAACTCTGGAATCGTCGAGGGGTTTCTTGTTAACATTGAAAACATAATAATAATTACCCAGGTAAGGCCCTGATTTGAGAAGACCAGCCTGACGCAAGCGTTCAATATCAGAACCAAGTATATTATTATTTGTTCCGTCCAATTGCCCTGCCTCAAAGGCAGTCAGAGCAGCCTTGCCGTCTTCCACCAAATAAAAAGTTAATTCCGTAATTTTGACAGCCTGGGCATCCCAATAATTTGGGTTGCGGACCAGTACCATCTTGTCATTATGGCTCCAGGACTGCATTTCATAAGGTCCATTGGAAATAAATGTTTCAGCATTAAGATTCCAGCCATTATTTGATTCAGCAACCTTCTTATTTACCGGAAAATATACCGGCAAGGTCAGCAAAGACTTAAAATAAGGTGTCGGACTTTCCAGGCTTACTTCCAAAGTACGGGAATCAACCACTCGGATTCCCACATCTTCGGCCTGGGCAGTTTTATTGTTATAAGCTTCTCCGTTTTTGATGTAGTACAACTGGTAAGCATATTCAGCGGCAGCTTCAGGATCCAGGGCATGCAGCCAGGCAGCCTTAAAATCATCAGCAGTAACGGGATCACCATTGCTCCACCTGGTATCTTTCATTTTAATGGTATAAACCAGCCCATCCTGACTGACAAAAATATTCTCGGCAATAGCATTTTGCGGAATATTGTTTTTATCCAAACGCATCAGGCCTTCGAACAAGTTCAATTCCATAATTGCTTCCGAAGTGCCGTTAGACATCTGAGGATCGAGAGTACTCGGCTCAGGTCCAGGATTCCAGCTCATTTTCATCTCACTTTGCTGTGTCGTTCCGGAATTCCCACAACCGCTCAGCAACAGACCCAGTGTCAGAACTACCGCAATAACCGTAATCAGTAATTGGTGTTTCCTTAACATTCCATTCCCCCCAAATTCTTTAGAACCTTGAAATTTAACTGAAGAAATCATAAGACCAATTTTTATTATTCTCGCAAAAATCCTTTATTCCTGCAT
>DATMYJ010000131.1:0-15519 GCA_035561015.1 Desulfitobacteriaceae bacterium
GGGATAAAATATTTAAAGCTTGGAACATCTTTGGTTTCCAAGCTTTAATCTTTTATCAGGTTATTTTTAGGTTAAATCGGGAAAATCACAGGAACCCGGGCAGAAACCGGAACTGCAAGAACCGTGACCACAGGAACCGGCAAAGGGATTCTTGTCTGCTGCACCCACATTTTTGACAATATTCACTGCCGTAAAGCGTTGGCCTAAATTACGGCTGCCGCATTGGGGACATATCTGTTCTTCCTTTTTACTGATTGCACAAAATACGGAAAATTTACATCCACATCCCTGACAGACCAAATCATAACTCGGCATAATTGTTCCTCCTCAGAATCAAGATTCTAAATCAATAACGCATACGATATTTCTTGCTTTTTCTATTGTACCCAGCCCGAAGTTTTTAGTCAATTACAACAGCCGATACTCTTCAAACTCACTTATTACCGATTGGGTCTAATTGCTTAAATCAATCGCCATAAAGTTTAATATACATCTGATAACTTATCAATACTTTTTCTACATACTGGCGTGTTTCTATAAATGGTATATCCTGTTGGCGAATTTTGTCAAGATCGATTTGATTGCTGTCTATCCATTCCCTGACTTTTCCTCGTCCGCCATTATAAGCTGCCAGCACTAGTATATTATTATCAAACTCTTTCCTGAGACTTACCAAATACCAGATACCATATTGAATATTTTTTTCCGGTAACAATAGATCCTTATCCTCATAGGTTTCATCTCCCAAACCAGCAGCAATGGCCCGGGCTGTGTCAGGCATTAACTGCATCAGACCCACAGCTCCCTGAGAAGACTCGGAATAAGGTAAAAATCTACTTTCCTCACGCATTACCGCTACAACCAGTAAAGGATCCACTCCGTATAATTCAGCATATTTTTCAATGGTAACCCGGTAAGGATAGGGATAAGCCATTTTCTGGAACAGGGATGTTTGCCCAACTCCCCATAACAGTAATAGCACCAGTAAAGATATCGACAGTACTCTTCTCAAGAATAATCCGGCTCTGATTTTTTTTTTCTTATGCTTAACCAATCCATAACCCCCGGAACAATTAATTATATCAGCTATGTTGGATTTTATAATATTGATATTCCAGTTGTGCCCGCGTATCAGTCCAGCTTCCTGAATTATCGATTACTACATTGGAAAGTTTCTTTTTATCATCCAGATCCATCTGGGCTAAAATACGATCGATTATTTCTGTACGAGATAGTTTATCCCTGCCGTAAACGCGTTCTATTTGCACATCCCGCGGAACCCAAACCAGCCACACCTGATCGACTTCCAGCCGCAGACCTCCTTCAATCAGAAGCGGGGCATCCCAGACGCAAATTTTGAATCCCTTGCGCTCCAGATTAATTCTTTCCTGTCTCATAATATTATTGACACGGGGCTGGATTATTTGCTCCAATCTGCGCCTTGACTTTTCATTGGCAAAAACTCTAAAACCCAGAACCCGCCGGTTTATCTTTTCACCGGAAACATCCAGGATGTCCGTCCCGAACTCTGCTACCAGTTCTGCAATAGTATTCTGATCCCCATCCAGGAGTTCATGAACAATCTGGTCAGCATCAATTACCGGTATGCCTTGTTCCTTGAACCATTTGGATACACTGGATTTACCGCTCCCGATACCTCCGGTAAGCCCGATTGTCAACATCATTATTCACCTCATCACCATGTAACTTATTTGCAAATACTGAATTCTGCCCTGTTCTGCAGCTTAGCTCTCGCAGGCATCTGCCCAAATTTCAAAATTCTCTTCCAGTTTCTGCCTGGTTTCTTCATATATCCCATGCAATTCCATTGCCTTCTGGCAGTCGTTTGCCACAGCAGCCATTTCTGTTTCCAACTCTCTTAACTTTAATTCCAATTCAGTTATCTCATTTTCAATTTGTTGGATACGTTTCTTAAGGCGCTGACTTTTTTTACTCTCTTCCCGGTCTGCTTGGGCCTTGGTTAGCTGGTTTGCCTCAGTAAGAACGTTTTCATCCGGCATACTATTATCCAGATAGTCAGTATAATCACCTTCAAATATCTTAATACCATTAGGGGCCAGCAAAGCGATTCTAGACATGATTTTATCCAGAAAATAACGGTCATGGGAGACAGCTATAATTGTCCCCTGATAATCCAACAGAACTTCCTCCAGAACCTCTCGCGTTGCCGTATCGAGATGATTTGTCGGTTCATCTAACAATAACAAATTGCTGGGGCTAAGAAAAAGTTTGCATAAGGCCAAGCGGCTTTTTTCCCCGCCGCTTAAACTTCTGACTGGTTTGAAGACCTCCTCATTACAGAAGCCGTAACGGGCCAGCAACGATCGTATCTCCGGATCCTTTAAAGTGGAGGACTCGCGGATTTCATCAATAACCATCAAATCAGCATGCAAACCCTCATGTTCCTGAGAGTAATAAGCCATTAGAACATTGGCTCCTAAACTGACCTCTCCTTCATAGGAAAGACGCTGCAGGACAGCTTTCAGCAAACTGGTTTTTCCTATGCCATTCCTGCCTAATACAGCCAGCCTGTCTCCGCGCCGCAGGCTGAAGCAGACATTTTGAAAAAGTATTTTCTGGCCAAATGAAATTTTTAAGTCTATGATATCCAGCACTTCATCCCCGCTGCGAGGACTGGAATGAGCTCTGAATTTTGATGTCCGCTCATTCTTGTTTAGAAGGACAGGCTCAAGTTTATGCAACTGGATTTCCCGGCTGCGGGCTTGGCGAGCCCTGGTTCCCACCTTATTTCTCCTGATATATTCTTCCAGTCTGGTTACTTTTTGCTCTAATCGCTCAGTCTCCCGCTGGACTGTTTTTTCTTCCAAAGCTTTTTGCAGTTCAAATTCAGAAAAATTTCCCGGATATGTTTTCAGCATCCCATTTTTCAGACAAAGAATCCTGGTTACTGTCTGGTCCAGAAAATAGCGATCATGGGAGACGATAATCACCGTACCAGCATAATCCCTTATAAAACCTTGCAGCCATTCCATCGCCTCTATATCCAGATGATTTGTCGGTTCATCCAGAATCAGAAGCTCCGGTGAACGTAAGAGAAGCTTACTCAAGGCCAGGCGTGTTTTCTGACCGCCGCTTAAGTGGCTGACGGGTGTTTTCATTTCTTTTTCCAAACCCAGGCCACTCAAAATCCGGCGGATGAGAGCTTCCAGAGCATAGCCTCCCTCACTCTCAAATTCATCTACCAAAGCAACATACTGCTCCATCAGCTTGTCTGCCATTTTTTCTTCCAGGCTGCGTATCTCCTCCCATAAGGAAAGGAGATCAGACCTTTCGGCCAGCATGCTTTCCTGAACTGAACCCGCTTCTTTCACCTCAGCCGTCTGGGGTAAAAAACCATAAGAAGGTGTGATCCGAACTGCACCTGTTTCTAAAGCGACTTCACCCAGACACATCCGCAGTAAAGTACTTTTGCCTGCCCCATTGGGACCAACCAGACCAACTTTTTCCCGCTCTTCCAGGACAAAATTCACCTTACGAAACAACGGCTCGCCTGCCACATCGACTCCGCAGTCCTTACAGGACAAAACACTCATTTTTTCAACATCCTTATGTCTCAAATATCCGATCAGCACTGACAGTGACTGCAAAACACTGTTGTTCTGCCGGCTAAACGTACTTTTTTTAAAATCTGACCGCATTGCAGACAGGGCTTATTCCCTCTGCCATAAACTTGCAGGAAGGCTTGAAAACCTCCCTCCTGTCCATTAGCATTACGATAATCCCGGAGAGATGTTCCCTGGCAGGCAATTGCGGCGATTAAAACTTCCTTTATAGCCTTATACAGCTTTAAATTTTCCTCTGCAGAAAGAGAACCGGCCTTTCTTGCCGGATCAATCCCTGCCCGGAAAAGCGCTTCATCTGTGTAGATATTACCCAACCCGGCTATTACTTTCTGGTCAAGCAAAGCAGCCTTTAGATTTGTTTTTTTGGTAGCTAAATGTTTTTGGAGAATTTCTGCTGTAAAATCTTTTTTCAGCGGCTCAGGCCCGAGTTTTGCCAAAGAAGTGGAACTCAAACTCAGTTCAGTTGGAATCAGCTGGATCCGACCAAATTTTCGGACATCCGAGTAGTGCAATTCTCCTCGTTCCAGTAAAAAAACAAGATGGGTATAGCGCTCGGGTGCCTGTTTTTCAGCATAATAAGTCCATCTTCCAGTCATGCGCAGATGGGTCAACAGCGACCAGCCCTTATCCAGTGTAAACAGCAGGTATTTGCCGCGCCGTTCGATATTAACTATTTTCTGTCCGGTAACAACTTCTCTGAAATTGCATTCCTGCCAATTTTGTACAACTGCCGGCCATAGGACTAGAACATCAGTTATGATCAAGCCGGTAACCAGCTTCTGCAAGGTACGGCATATTGTCTCAACTTCCGGCAATTCCGGCATCTTGTTACCTCATTTCTCTTATGCTCATTGGGCTACAGGTCTTAAATCGTACCAATTTGGTCCGGCTTTGCATTCTACTACTAACGGCACAGACAGTTTGAAGGCATTTTCCATCTTATCTTTAACAATAGCAGCTACAGTAACTAATTCTTCAGGAGCTACCTGCAACAGAAGCTCATCATGTACTTGCAGCAGGATAGCGGCCTGCTGCTTGGTAATGCCTGCATCAACGTGCAACATTGCTAACTTCATTATATCAGCCGCTGTTCCCTGGATGGGTGTGTTCATGGCAATACGTTCTCCGAAAAGTCTCTTATTGCGATTCGAACTGGACAATTCCGGAATCCGGCGTAATCTGTGAAGCAGCGTATGTACCTGGCCCTCCCGTTTAGCCTGTTTCACGACTTCTTCCAAATAATATTTCACTCCGCTGTAGCGGGCAAAATATTGGTCAATATAGAACCTGGCCTCTTTGCGGGCAATTCCCAAGCTCTTAGCCAGACCAAATTCTGATAAACCATAGATCAAGCCAAAGTTAACGGCCTTAGCCCTGCGCCTCAAATCCGGCGTAACCTCTGCTAAGGATATTCCAAAAACTTCAGCTGCTGTCCGGGTATGAACATCCTGGCCCAGAGAAAAAGATTCGCACAGAACCTGATCCCGGGAATAATGAGCCAAGACACGCAGTTCGATCTGAGAGTAATCCGCAGACAGCAGCAGCCAATTTTGCTCAGTAGGCTTGAATACCTTACGCAGCTGCCGGCCGTACTCCAAACGGATAGGAATATTTTGCAGGTTAGGATCAGTGCTGGACAAACGCCCTGTGGCAGTGACAGTTTGCTGCAGGGTGGTATGAATCCTGCCCTCACGCACCTGGGAAAGTAAGCCGCTGACATAGGTAGTCATAAGCTTATTCAACTGCCTGTATTCCAGAATCTTTTCCACAATGGGATGAGCAAGACGCAATTCATCTAAAGTCTCAGCATCAGTTGAGTAGCCGGTTTTTGTTTTTTTGGCAGGCGGTAAGCCCAGCTTTTCAAAAAGGATATGACCCAATTGCTGAGAGGAATTAAGATTGAACTTCTCCTCGGCTAAGCTGCAGATTTCCTGTTCCAAACGCAGCAAGGTTGTTTTCAGTTCCTGACCAAAAACCCCCAATTGCTCACTGTCCACAGCAATACCCTGCCATTCCATTTTAGCCAGTAGACGCGCCAAAGGCTGCTCAACCTCCCACAGTAAAGTGCCAAGACCAAGTTTCTCAACTTCTGCTTTGTAATAGGGAGCAACCTGAGCTAGGGCTGCTGCCTCCTGAGCTGTCCTTACCAAAGGCAATTGATTGCCATAATAAGTTCGGACCAATTCCCAGGGATCAAACTTTGTACGGGCCGAATCAATGAGATAAGCAGCCAAAGTCAAATCAAGCTCTATACCATCAAGATACTCTCCTTCATTATTGACAATGGTGTAAAGGTCTTTGCTTTCAGCGACAATTTTTCCGACAGCCGAGTCAGCCAATAATTCATAAAAACCTTTTTTCACTTCTGCTGAGACCGACTCTCTTGTTAAAACAAATACTTGGCCAGCCACAGCAATAGCCCATTCCTGCCACATTTTCTGCTGCCAATCTTTTCCTGAATAACGACAGGAGAGAACAATGATCGTTTTCTGGAGATGCCATTTTTCAAAATACTGCAGCCATTCCTGACCAGTCAGATTTATTTCCGGCCAATCAAGGGTAAAGAAAATATTTTGCGGACCTCGGTGCATATTATCAGGTTCCAGATTCTCTCTTTCGATATTGCTTCCCAGACTAGAAGGATCAGATACTGTTGCCTCCAGGCTGACTTCGCCACCTTTGCGATCAGCCAAATCCATGCCATAACGTTTCCGCCAAAGCCGTTCCACATTTCGCAAAGCATACTTTTGTAAAACCTGCAAAACTACAGCACTTGAAGGCTGTTTAAACTTACAGGCCTCCAAGCAGAATTCTACCGGAACATCTTCATGCATGGCAGATAAACGCTTGCTAACTAAAGCCTGTTCGGCATAAGTTTCTAAAAGAAACGGCAGTTTCTTACCGGTCACTTTGGAACGATTAGCTAAAACATTTTCTATGTTGCCATATTCCCAGAGCAGCTTCAAAGCGGTCTTTTCTCCGATTCCCGGAATTCCGGGAATATTATCAGAAACATCTCCCATTAATCCTTTCAGATCTATTATCTGATAAGGTTTTAGCTTATACCTTTCCCAAAGCCGCCCTTCATCATATAATTCAACTTCACTGATACCTTTTTTAGTCAACAAGATCTTGGTTTGGGAGGAAATAAGCTGTAAAGCATCACGGTCTCCCGTATATATCAGGACCTCCCAACCCTTGGCTGCGGCTTGTTTGGTCACCGTTGCAATCAGATCATCGGCTTCGTAACCCGCCAATTCCAGCATAGGGACAGAAAATCCCTCTAATACTTCCTTCAAATAATCGAATTGGGGTGCTAAATCCTGCGGAGTTTCTTTCCGGTGTGCTTTATATTCGGGAAAGTACTCCAGGCGGACATCAGCTTTAGTTTTGTCAAAAGCAACCAGCCAGTAATCCGGCTTTTGTTCCATGTATAACCTTAGAAGCATCATCATAAAACCATGCAGAACATTAGTCGGTTTTCCATCAGATGTTGTCAGCAGCGGCAAAGCATAAAAGGCCCGGTTTGCCAAGCTGTTCCCATCCAGAATTAACATTTTGGGCATAAACTAAACCCCTTTCCCTGTTATTTAAATATATCATACCGTTTGATCTGCTGACAAACTGTCTCTGAAAAACCCCTCCCGACTTTCTGCTCAATTTATCTTATAAATATCCAGTTCAGAACCGGTCCTGAAGAATAAAAGTCCGGATACCTGAACATTTGGGCCCTGGTATCCGGACTCTTATTCATATTCTGTGTCTCAGTCTCAGGAGACAAGAAAGACAATTTTGGTTAAAAGATCGCTTTCAGGCACTTCCATTGGCGAATTATAATAATGTTCATAAACTATTCCTACAGGTTTATAGCCATTATCAGCAATAAACTTGTTCAGCGCTTCATAGGTTGGTATCATATCCTTATAAGGTCCTTTGTAAAGACAAGTAACCTTCTTGCCTGCCGGTATCACATTAGAAATAACCTCACCTCTCCCAGCAATTTTTTTGCTAACAGGAAAACCCATCTCTACTTCCAAATTTTCCATATCCATATTGTAATAGGCTGTAAAGGGAACATCAACCGGTTGTTCTCCGAGTTCACCAAGGTAGGCCATTATGATATGATAAGCTGATCCGATTTCCTGGGGCAGATTAGTCACTGAAGTTACCTTTCTTACGGAAAGCACCGGTTGTTCCGCTGTTTCAATGAGCTCAATTTTATTTTCCACAAGTATCTCCTCCTGTTCTCAACCATCTTAAAATCCCCGGATAATCCCCAACTCACTTTGAATCAGACTTGTATAAGCAATATTTGAAAGCAAGCACCACCTCCAACCCTTTAAGGATTTCTCTCCCCAGCAATAAATTCCTTCTATGGGTTTGTCAATTTCAACCGCATTGTCCGCAATAAAATAAAAAAGCGTGCCGGCGCACGTTTTTATGTTCATATGTAATTATTGACAACATAACTTATACGGGTATTAATTGCTAACTCATACTGGTATAAGTGGTAGGCGAGGGGGGACTTGAACCCCCACTATCTCACGATAAGTGGATTTTGAGTCCACCGCGTCTGCCATTCCGCCACTCGCCCCTAATTATCACTATATTTCAAACTACTGTAATGACACTTAGATAGTTTAACATCAGACAATTATTTCGTCAAGTTATCATGATTCACTATTCTTATATTTTCAAGCCAAGCATTTAATTTTTTCTTGCCGTCACCAGTTTGTCTGTAATACTTTGTCTTAACTCCCCATTGCTTCAGTAATAATCTCATGAGCTTCTTCAGCTTCTGATTCCGGAACCAGTATCTCAACAGAGGCATGTTCACTCAAGTGCATAGACCCAATCATTCGCAACTGAACCAGCATCCCTTCATCGGAAAGAATCTGCTTATATTTCTCAGCCACTGCTTTATTAGGTGCTATATAAATCACAGTCCACATTTTATACTATCCTCCATGAAATAAAGACCTGGCTTATACTTAACTTTTGACACTACTCTTTATTCCCGATATCTGCTATCGGTCTATATTCAACCTGTGGTTACTTCTCCATGTTTCGTATAAATAACGGCGCTGCCACGAATCTTAATAGCTGAGGTATGTTCCGTAAATTGAGCTATCATTACTTCACCTTTATCCAGTTTTTCCGAATGATGAAATCTGGTATCTTTACCACGTGTTAAACCGATCAGCGTGACCCCGTTTTCCAAGGCTTTAACAACAATATAGTCACTGCGTGTCTCGGTAGTTTCAGTCATGCTGAACACCCCGTCTCCTCATTATCGCTAACATAATATCACAGGCCTGGAAATTGTGCAATAAAACGAATTATTTGTGTCTGCGCTTCTTATACTTCTCCATCAGAGCTCTTTCCACGTGTTCCGGGACAAATTCCGATACATTGCCACGCAGACTTGCTACTGTTTTAATAGCACTCGAACTAATAATGGAAAAGTCGCTTCTCGTCATCAAAAAGACTGTCTCAATATCCGGAGCCAGTTTTTTGTTCATCAGGGCCAATTGAAACTCATATTCAAAATCCGACATAGCCCGCAAACCCCGAATAATGGCTCCTGAACCACAGTGACGGGCAAAATCCACTGTGAGTCCTCTGAAGGGTTTAATACTGACCCTTGGCATATCAGCAGTGGCTTCTGTGAACAAGTTGATCCTTTCTTCAAGTGAAAACAAGGGGTTTTTATTATTATCTGCTGCCACAGCAACAATCACTTCATCAAATACACCGGTTGCCCGTTGAACAATATCAAGATGGCCATAAGTAACAGGATCATACGTTCCTGGATAAATAGCACTTCGCACTTATTTTATCTCCTTTGCCGTAATTACATTCTCTCATAGTGACGCTTTAATAGTTACGCTTTTATTGTTTCGCTCTTATTTCAGAAAATCCTGCCCAATCAGCAGAAAATCCTAAACTGCTTTCCAGGCAACGTTTTCCGGGCCCAGTATTTCAGTCAGTTTCTTTTCCAGGTTGCTCTGTCCGTCTACCCAATAATCCTTTTTCCCTCTGACAAGTTTGTTGCTGTTCTTAAAATAGAAATAAACCGGACACAACCCCGGAAAACTCTTTAAGAGCGGTAATATTGTTTCCATCAGAACATCCTCTTCTCTGGCAAAACGCAAATAGAGTCTCTTGGTTTCTTCCCGGTATTTACCTGTCTCCGGACTTTTTTTCTTGATCACTGCTTGATAATCTTCCCAGGCGAAGATCTTTTCGGCAAAAATTTTCTTTTCTTCATCCCGGACAGAATAACGGCCCTCGACAATGACCACAGAATCGTTTGTCAGACCCCGCAGTTGAGCAAAAACACGCGGAAAAATCAGCACTTCAATGCTTCCTGTCAGGTCTTCCAAGACGAAACTACCCATCAATTCACCTTTTTTGGTTACATTCTGTCTTAAGGCTGTAATCATCCCCCCCAGAACCACTCTGTTCTCCAGATCACTTTCCAGACAGGCGGCAATGTCCGAAGTTGTCAGTGCCTCGAGATGCGGAATTACAGATGATAAGGGATGTCCGCTCAAATACAATCCCAGGTATTCCTTTTCCATTTGTAAAATCTCGCTTTCCTCAAACTCTTTCAGTTTAGGAAGTTCGATCATCTGCTCTTCATTTGCCCCCAAATCGAATAAGGATAACTGACCGGAATCCAGATCTTTTTGCCGGCTGTTGGCCATTTCCAGAGTACGATCCAGGACCGCCAGGGCCTGAACCCGTGAACAGAGGGAATTAAAAGCACCCGCTCTGATTAAACTTTCCAGCACCCGCTTATTTAGTACCTTTCCATCCATCCTGACGCAAAAATCGTATAAGCTCAGGAAAATCCCCTTTTGCCGGGCGCTGATAATCTTTTCAATGACATTTATGCCGACATTACGGATTGCGCCCAGACCAAAACGAATAGCCTGCTGCTCAAGAGTAAAGCCGATCTGACTGAACTGCACATCCGGCGGCAGAACCTGAATGCCCGCAGCTCCTGCTTCCTGGATATAAAACGATATTTTGTCTGCCGATCCCATGACTGTACTCAATAAGGAGGCCGTAAATTCCAGCGGATAGTTGGCTTTCAAATAAGCTGTCTGATAAGAAATTACAGCATAGGCGGTGGCATGTCCCTTATTAAAACCATATTCGGCGAATTTGGCCATTAGGTCAAATATTTCTTCAGCCTCTGAAGGGCTTAACCCCAGTCTCAGGGCTCCCGGGATCAGCCAATTTCCCTCCTGGTCCTGCAGCCCCTCGATGAAATACTGCCGTTCTTTTTCCATAACTTCCTTTTTCTTTTTACCCATAGCCCGGCGCAGCAAATCGGCCCGGCCTAAAGAATAGCCCGCCAAATCACGGGCAATCTGCATAACTTGCTCCTGGTAGACAATGATTCCGTAAGTTGATTTGAGGATAGGTTCCAGTTTAGGATGGATATGAGTAATCCGGCCGCCGTGTTTTCTCTTGATAAACTCCGGAATCTGATCCATGGGTCCTGGGCGATACAAAGCCAGAACTGCGATAATATCTTCGAAACAAGTTGGTTTGAGATCCTTGAGGATCGCCCGCATGCCATTGCTTTCCAGCTGAAAGACCCCGGTGCTGGAACCCATGGAGAGCATGTCATAAGTACGCTCATCATCCAGGGCCAGCCTTTGCAAGTCAATAGTTATACCTTTGTTTTCGGTAATTCTTTGCACGGCTTCCTGCAGGATAGTCAGGTTGCGCAAACCCAAAAAATCCATCTTTAATAACCCGATCTCCTCGATAATTTTCATTGGAAACTGGGTTATTAACTGCCCATCCGCTGTTTTCTGAATCGGCAGGTATGTGGTTAAGGGCTCTTTGGCAATCACCACGCCGGCAGCATGGGTGGAAACATGACGCGGCATTCCTTCCAAAGCTTGGGCAATCTTAAAAAGTTGTTCGATTTCCTGATCTTCTTCCACCATTTTGGCCAATTCCGGAGACAGCACCAAAGCCTTGGCCAGAGTCATACCCAAATCGTTGGGTATGGCTTTTGCAACTCTGTCAACTTTCATTAAAGGTATTCCCATAACCCGTCCGACATCGCGAACAGAGGACTTGGCTCCCATTGTTCCGAAGGTGATAATCTGGCAAACCCTATCCTGTCCATACTTATTGGTGACATACTGGATCACACGTTCGCGGCCTTCTGGATCAAAATCTATATCAATATCCGGCATAGTGACGCGTTCAGGATTGAGAAATCTTTCAAACAGAAGGTCATGTCTCAAAGGTTCCACTGAAGTAATCCCCAACAAATAGGCTATCATGCTCGCTGCTGCCGAACCCCGGCCAGGGCCAACAGCAATCCCGTGTTCACGGGCATATTTGCAAAAATCCGCAACAATCAGAAAATATCCCGAAAATCCAGTTTTGGTTATCAACTGGTATTCATACTCCAAGCGGTCCCGTTCCAGTGCTGTAGCCTCAGGATAGTATTCAGGAAAGGCTTCCTGGCATTGGTGGTAGAGATACCCATCCAGGGTAAAGCCGGCAGGAACCTCAAAAACCGGCAAATGATTTTCCCCAAACTGAAATTCCAGTTCGCAGCGTTCGGCAATCCTGAGGCTGTTTTCCAGAATCTCCGGATGCTCAGCAAAGAGTAAATCCATTTCCTGTTCGGATTTCAAAAAAAATTCCTGGCTGGCAAAACTCATGCGGGAAGTATCGGCTAAAGTTTTTCCGGTTTGTATACTAAGCAGGGCATCCTGTACAAAGGCATCTTCGCGATTAACATAATGGACATCATTAGTAGCAACTACTGGAATACCTGTGATCTGATGAACCTGCCATAAGCCGGAGTTTACTTTTCGTTGTTCGTTAAGCCCATGATCCTGCATTTCCAGATAAAAATTGCCGTGGCCAAAGATTTCTTCATATTCCCGGGCAGCCCGACAGGCTGATTCCAACTGATCGTTGAGCAGATAATCAGAGACTTCTCCCGCCAGGCAGGCACTAAGCGCAATCAGTCCGCCGGAAAAGGAGCGCAGAATTTCTTTATCCACCCGTGGTTTATAATAGAAGCCTTCTGTAAAAGCCAGGGAAACCAGTTGCACCAAATTACAATAACCTTCCTCATTGCGGGCTAAAAGCACAAGGTGCCTGTTAAAGTCATTGCGACCAGCAGTTCTGTCCTGACGCTTAAGAGGAGCTACATAAACCTCACATCCTATAATAGGTTTAAGGCCTGCTTTTTTACAAGCCTTATAAAAATCCATCACCCCATACATAACACCGTGATCTGTTATCGCTAAAGCCGGCATGCCTAATTCCTGGGCTTTTTGGACTGCTTTTTCAATCCGGGCAGCACCGTCCAGCAGACTGTATTCTGTATGTACATGAAGGTGAACAAACATTTGTTTTTCTCCTTTAAGAAGCAATATCACTGAGTAAACAAATAGAACTGCGGTCCAAGCCTCTCACTTGTCCCGTTTACCTGTCATGCTTAAATGCCGACAAAAGAAATTATACCAAAGCAGCCGACGCAGGAAGATATAAAGCAGCAGGAGCAGTTCTGCCAGTAATAAGAGCAGACCCTCCAGCCAATAATCCTGGGCCAATAAGACGGCAGCTAAGCCAAAAAAGGCACTCATTATATATAATAGGAACACAGCTTGCCTTTGGGATAATCCAGCATCCAAAAGGCGATGATGCAAATGTCCCCGGTCTGCTTTAGCAATAGAATGGCCTTTCCACTTGCGACGGATTATAGCAAAAACCATATCTGTTAAAGGCATGCCTAATACCAGCAAAGGAAAAACCAAACCCAAAACAGTAGCTGTTTTAAGTAAACCCATGATCGAAATTCCTCCGATCATATAACCTAAAAACATACTGCCAGAATCACCCATAAAGACCCGGGCCGGATGAAAATTAAAAAACAAAAAACCCAAAGTTGCTCCTGCTAAAGCCAAAGTCAAGGCAGCAGAGGAAACCTGACCTATCCGGTAGGCCGACCAAAATAAGAGCAGGGCTGCTCCAAAACAGATTCCGGCAGCTAAGCCGTCTAAGCCATCAGAGATATTCACTGTATTAACCAGGCCTACCACCCAGAAGACCGTTAAAAAAGCCCCCAAATAAACTCCGTAAATTCCCAAAGTACTGATTTTAGCAAACAAAGACAGAGAGCCAAAGGAAATACCAAAGCCAAAAAATAATAAAATAATCGCCGCTAACGATTGCCACAGAAACTTCACTAAAGGCCGCATTCCTCTGATATCGTCCCAGATACCTACCAAAAATATTAAAGTGCTGCCTAAAAACAAACCCCAATATTGCTTGTCCCATCCCTGTATTAATATTACAGCCAGCCAAAAGGCTATATAAATAGCCAGCCCTCCCAAGCGGGGTATTGGCTGCAGATGAATTCTGCGCCCTCCTGGATAATCGATCGCTCCCCAGCGTTTGGCCAGGATCATCGAGAGAGGCGTTGCCAATATTGCAGCTACTAAGGCAATACCGAAAATCAGAAAATAATTCGTTATCATTGTTTCGCCTCCGAATTTTTACTGTCTGGACAATCACGTAACAGTGTAGGTTGGCGAAGTTTCAAGCAGGAACACCCGAATGTTTCCGGCAGTTTGGCCACTGAAGCAAGCAGAATCTTCCCTGCGATAAGAGCAGAATTATAGTATATATCCGCCATTTCGGCATGATGCCAATCCTCAACTATCCCTTCAGCATAGTTTACTACCAGTTGAACACTGGCAAAGTGGCAGCCTATCTCCCGGGCCAGATAAACCTCCGGACATAATGATTGCCCCACTATGTCCCCTCCAAGTTGTTTAAACATCTGAATCTCCGCCGGACTTTCAAAATGCCGGCCGTCAGTACAAACATAAACCCCGCGCCGGAAAACATTGCCAGGCGGATTATTAGTCAAAATACCGGCATAGAGGCTTTGCACTAATTCCGGACAAATAGCCTGACGCATTATTAACAGATAAGGTGATCCCAAGGATACATCCTTACGCATAGAATAATCAAGATAATCGTGAGGAATTACAATATCTCTGGGCTGGAGCAGATGGTTGATGCCACCGACACCGCCTTCAGTAAGCACAGTCTTGACACCGGCTTGCTCAAATACCCAGAATATTTGTTGAGAAGCCTGACTTCTGGTCACCCCAGATCTCCAGCCATGCATCCGACAGGTTAGGATTTTCTTATCGGAATAAGAAAAATACCAAAACTTCGGAGAGGTTCCGTAAGGTGTAGCAAAAACCAGTTTTTCAGCCAAAATACTAATCCCGGCTACCTGATAATCCATGGGGAACAGTAAAGTGTTCGTGCCAGAACCGCAGATCAGACCAACTTCTGCTTGTGGTATCACTCGCCCACCTCCTATATCAGACCAGGATATTCCCACTGCCGCAAAACCTCATAAACCACAACCGCCACCGCATTGGAAAGATTCAGGGAACGGGCTTGAGGGAGCATCGGCAAACGCAATTTTGTCTCAGGATAGCGTTCCAATATTTCTGGAGCCAACCCCTTGGTTTCCTTGCCAAAAATCAAATAGCCTCCAGGCCTGAATTCTATATCAGAATGAGGTCTTCCTCCCTTGGTTGTTAAAAGATAGCGGATACCCTCGGGATTTTGCTTCTCAAATTCAGAAAAATCAGGATAAACATACACATCAAGCAAATGCCAGTAATCCAAACCGGCCCGTTTCAGCTGACGATCATCTATTTTAAAACCCAACGGTTCAACCAAATGCAGCGAAGCACCTGTTGCCGCACAGAGTCTGGCTATATTTCCGGTATTAGGCGGTATTTCCGGCTCGACCAGAACGACATTCAATTTTGTTTCCAACAAAATTCCCCTTTCAGCCCGAAAACTGAAAAATTTAACTTCATTAATATTATAC
>DATMYJ010000132.1:0-3849 GCA_035561015.1 Desulfitobacteriaceae bacterium
CTATGAAATTTTTGTTGAAAGGGGCGAATTTTATGAAAAAGTTCACTTTGCTTCAGGCCAAGGAATTGGCCGGGCAGCTGGGGGTTAATTTTGCTGATGTTGTCTTTACACCCGAGGAGTTTTTAGCAGGATTACAGGTGGAATTGGAACATGGCCTGGCGGATAGCCATACGAATGTTACCAATGATGATTCCCTGATCACGGCAAAAATTGTTCTGGCCCATTTAAAGGAGAATCAGATGTATTACGATGAAAATATTGGGGTTGCAGCCTGGGAACATGAATTGGATAAATTCAAAGGAAATCCCAAGGGGAAGAAAATACAAATCATTTGACAGTTAAGGGGTCTTACCGGCATTCATGCTTGTAAGACCCCTTGTTTTACGGCTGGCAGGACACAGGTAAATACCGTTCCCACTCCTAATTGTGAACTGACCTCTATTGTACCGCCGGCTCCTTCGATAATATGTTTGACAATACTTAGTCCCAATCCTGTTCCGCCCTGTTCCCGGGAACGGGCTTTGTCTACCCGGTAAAAACGGTCGAAGATCCGGGGCAGGCTTTCCGCAGGAATCCCGCTGCCGGTATCCCTGAATTCGATGTGAATATCTTCTTGTTCCAGCCGGGCGCTTAAGCAAACATAACCTTGGGCTGTATACTTAACGGCATTTTCCAAAAGATTAAGCAAAACCTGACTCAGTAAGTCTTCTCCCACGGCAACTAGCGGCAGATCAGGCGGCAGATCAATTTTCAGATCAATATCTTTGGCTTCTGCATAGTTTTCAATAATCGGTTGTATCTTTTTGTAAGCATTCAGCAGCAGACATGCTCCCGGAGCTGATTCCGGGCGTTTGTTCCGGTTTTCGATTCGGGACAGAGTCAGCAGATCCTCTATCAAACGCTGCAATCGCAGGGTTTCAGCCTGCACAATTTTTAGAAAACGTTCCCGGAAAACAGGATTTTCAGCGGCTCCATCCAAAAGAGTCTCGACAAAACCTTTAATCGAAGTCAGCGGAGTGCGAAGTTCATGGGAGACATTGGCTACAAACTCAGTCCGGAGATGTTCCAGACGTTTCAGTTCTGAGGTATCATAACAGACAATTACCGCCCCGATAGAACGACCGTATTTATCCAGGATCGGACTGACCTGAACCCATAGAAATAGTTGTTGCAAAGTAACTTCAAGGCTTTCAGGGTACTCTCCAGCCAATCCTTTAGCAACCGGTTTGTCAAGCTCCTGAAGTCCAGCAAGGGCAGCTAAATACTTTAATTTCACTTCATCCTGATGGCAATTGAAAAATTTTTCGGCTGCCGGATTAACAATAACAATTCTGCCAACCTGATCAAGGATAATAACCCCTTCCTGCATACTGGTGAGAATAGCATCCATTTTGTTGGCTTCCTGGTATCCTTTTTTAAGAGCAATTTCTACCTGCCGGGACAAGTCGTTCAGAATTACAAATATCTGTCCCAGTTCATCTCTGGAGTCAGAATGATGGATTTTGCCGAAATTACCCTCGGAAATTTGTCCGGTCATCCGGATAAGTTGGGCCATTCTGCGGGAATAATTGTTGAAATAGAAGTACACAACACCTACTGGCAGCAGTAAAGCGAGAATAATATTCCCCACTCCCACAGCCGGTAAGCTAAATCCGGAGGAAATATTGATCCCCAGCCAAAATAAGAACAGGCTTAGAATGTTCATTACAATAAACAAGCCTGTAAAGCGCCATTTAATTTTCATATTTCTTACCATTATAACGATAGCCCAGTCCTCTGATCGTATCTATATAATCAGGTTTGGAGGGATCACGTTCTATTTTCTGCCGCAAGTGATGGACATGGACATCTACCGTGCGGGTATCACCGAAATATTCATATCCCCAGATCTGATCCAATAATTCATCCCGGGAAAAAACCCGGCCTGGGTGTTTAAGCAGTATTCGCAGAAGCTCAAACTCTTTTGGTGTCAATAATATTTCCTTGCCTCGGATATATGTCAGAAGACTATTGGGATCCAGACGAATATCGCCATCTGATATTTCCCGACTTTCTTCTGTAATATGCACCCGCCGCAAACGGGCCTTAATGCGGGCTAATAATTCTCTGTTACTGAAAGGCTTGGTAATATAATCATCTGCTCCCACTTCCAGACCTAAGACCTTGTCAATTTCTTCTCCTTTGGCTGTTAACATTATCAATGGTATTTCCTGGTAGCGTGGATTTGAGCGGATTTGCCGGCAAACTTCCAGTCCGTCTATTCCGGGAAGCATTAAATCCAGGATTATTAAATCAGGCTGTTCTCGTGTCAGCAAATCCAGTGTCTGCACGCCGTCTTTAGCAGCAATAACCAGATAACCTTCTTTTTCTAAATTGAAGCGAAGCAGTTCCCGGATTAATTCTTCATCATCAACAACTAAAATGGTTTGCCTGCCCATATCAGGCCTCCTGTCTAACCTGCTGTTTAATTTAAAGTATCCCTTTCTTGAATCATATTAACTATACCACAGTGTCTTTAGGCTGCAATACAGAATTTTAGCAAACAAAAGAGATTTTGACAATCTCCGTTTAAGGTTAAGAATTAACCATATATCTATCAGAGTTTTATCAGAATATTGCACAATTGATCAAGATACTGCTCGCTGAGGATAAGAAAGCCATTCTGGAATTACTGCGTTATAATCTCGAAAAAGAAGCCTACCTACAGATCCTAAACTGGTAAGGACTGGAGATTTATCCTGAAAGTTATCTGGTAACTATTAACAGCCAGTCGCCAAACTTGACGGTCATAGAATCCGAATTGTCGGTGCTTTTTTGTGATGAATCCCAGCCAGGTGTTCAGCAGGGAAAGGCGAATCTGTTGGTACTGACAAAGCCTTTCTGAATTATATCTTTAGTGCCGAGTTTCAGAACAATTTTTTAGAAAAGACCGGTTTTATCCCGATTAGTGAAATGAAGACTAAATAATTGAATGAAAAATAACTAAATATTTAATCAGGGCAAGCATACTCAAACTCTCTCCAATCCCTGAAATATATCTTAATGAGAAGGAAATTACCCCGAAATTGTTTGAATTTAGGCAATATTAAGAAAATGATTGAAAATAGTTGTTGTTTGATATATATTATAAAAAAAGTATATATTAACTAAAGGGAGCTATGAATGCGAGGGTGCATTTGGACGCTTAGCCCTCGTACTGAGCTGGTAGCGTAACCGACCAAATAAGGTCGGCATTTTTGTTTAAAGGAGGTTTTTCATGGATGAAGAAGATAAGAAAAAATTGACGACAGTTGCCGTTGCTTCGGTGGCAGACAATCGAAATTCTATGACTGCCGGTCCCTGAGGTCTATTGCTGCTCCAAGATGCCTGGTTTTAAAAAACCTTGCTCATTACGACAGGGAATAAAAATATTCTCTGAAATCGGTTAAAAATCGAGATGTTTCTCCATTATTCCATAGAGGCCGGTGAGCGGGGCCCAGCAGATGCTGACTGCCGGTACCGTTAGCAGGGAAGTTGGTAAAAAAGATTTCACAATAATAGAATATGAGGGAGGTAAACGCAATGCCGAATTTTGGTAATTCATTTTCTGGGCTTACAGTAGACCGTAAACTGACTGAACAGGAATTAATTAGAGCCGTCAGATTCATGATTGCTGCCGAGTATGAAGCTGTCCAATTGTATCTGCAGTTAGCCGAATCAATAGACAATAAATTAGCCATTGAAGTATTAAAGGATATTGCCGATGAAGAGAAGGTTCACGCAGGAGAGTTTCTGAGACTTTTAAAAGAGTTGGCACCTGATGAAGAAAAATTCTATGCAGAAGGCGCTCAGGAAGTTGAGGCAGAGACT
>DATMYJ010000133.1:0-17673 GCA_035561015.1 Desulfitobacteriaceae bacterium
TTTACCGCCGCCGGCAATTAAGACAACTTTGCCTTCCCCAACATATTTTTTTTTCATAATTATCGGCCTCCACCCAGAAAATCCACCAATATCTTCTCTGCAGGTTTTGCAGATATATCTAAATACAGATTAAGTTCTACCTAATTCTCACAAGCATAATAATATTGCTTAATGATTCCCAAGAATCTGATCGATCTGAGCAAAAGCCCAATTCATGCGTTCCAGGCGTCCTTCCAACTGCCAATACCCTACCAGGCACTCAAAGGCTGTGGCATGGCGGTAGGTAGTGACATCGACATTCCTGGGACAACTCCCTTTAGCATTTCTGCCACGTAAGACAACCTGCCGTTCAATTTCATTCAACTCCGGCATCAGCCTATGAAGAATCTGCGCTTGTGTACTTGCCCGCACGTAACTGATGGCTGCTTGATGAAGTTCCTGAACTTTCTCATAGCCCAGACTGAGCAAATGCGTTCTTACCCAAAGCTCATAAACTGCATCGCCTAAATAAGCCAAAGTCAGGGCATTTATTTCCTGCCAACGTTTTTTAACTTGACCAGACAGATTAACACCCCTTCCTTAGAGCATTTGCAAACAGGCAATTTTGCTGTCCATCTTTCCATGGGGCTTCTGCAGCAGATTCTCACTTTATAATTATGCCTTAGGCCTTGTTTTTTACTTGCCAACGCGTTCCCTGGGGAGTATCCTCAATCGTGACATTTATTTCCTTCAGGGCATTACGAATATAATCTGCCGTTTCCCAATCTTTTTTTTGGCGCGAACGATTTCGGACCTGAATCAGGATCTCCATTATTGGGGATAAGAGCTTGTCCTCACCAGCTTCAGCCAGAGTTTTTGAAGATGCTGGGTTTGCCAGGTCAAAACCCAGGACTTCGGCAAGTTCCAACAGGGTTTGCCGTGCCATTTTCAAAACCTTGACATCTACTTCCCGAACGCTAAGATGAGAATTAATGGCCTTAGCCAATTCGAAAAGACTGGCATAAGCTAGAGAAGAGTTAAAATCATCATCCATCGCTTTAATAAAATCTTCCCGGGCTTTGGCAGCCGCCTGCAAGAGAATACTGCTTTCCGTCTTGTTCTCTTCCTCCGAAAAAGTATCTGCCCCTTCAATTCTGGTAATAGCCTCGGCAGCCAGCCGAACACCTGTCTGCAGGCGAACCAGCCCTTTCTGGGCCTCTGTCAGCTTGTGATCATCAAAGTCCAGCAAACTGCGATAGTGAGTACTCAGCAGATAAAAACGCAGGACTTCACCGGGAAAGTGCTGCAGTAATTCCCTAACGGTAAAAAAGTTACCCAGAGACTTGGACATCTTTTCCTGATTAACAGTCAAAAAAGCCGTATGCATCCAGTAATGGGCAAATTCTGCTCCGTGCAGATACCCTTCAGACTGGGCGATTTCATTTTCATGATGAGGAAATACCAGGTCTCCGCCGCCGCCATGAATATCAAATCCGGCACCCAGATATTTGAGCGACATTGCCGTACATTCAATATGCCAGCCCGGACGTCCTCTTCCCCAGGGACTCTCCCAGAATGGTTCACCTGCTTTGGCTGCTTTCCAGAGAGCAAAATCCATTGGATGGTGTTTGCGTTCATCAACCTCTACCCGAGCTCCGGCCTGCATATCCTCCAGATTCCGGCCGGAAAGTTTCCCATAACCAGGGAAACGATTAATCGCGAAGTAAACATCTCCATCCACAACATAAGCCAGCCCTGCCTCCAGCAAACCCAGTATAATTTCCAGTATTTCTGCAATATGTTCGCTTGCTTTGGGGTGTACAGTGGCCGTCATTATATTTAAAGCCCGGGCATCTTTAAAATATTCATCGATATATTTCTGAGCCAAGGCCAGAGCCTCCATACCCTCTTCCCGGGCCCTTTTAATTATTTTGTCATCAACATCAGTAAAATTCTGCACATAAGTGACCTCATATCCCCGGTACCGAAGATAACGGCGAATCATATCAAAGGCAACCAGCATCCGGGCATTTCCCAGATGAAAATAATTATAAGTAGTCGGTCCACAAGCATAAATTCCCACTTTGCCATCCTGGCGAGGCTTAAATATTTCCTTTTGCCTGGTCATTGTGTTGTATAGTCTCAGTGACATTGACTAGCTCCTCCATTTCTTTCCGACAATGTTCCAAATATTCCGTACTTATCAGTCAATCTTACAATAATATCAAAAAAAAGAACCCCTCATCCAGAGACGAAGGATTCCGCGGTTCCACCCTGCTTGAACAGAAAAAATCTATTCCTTCTCAAAACCTTAACGCGGTTGCAACGGATTAGAATACTGCTGCTTCATCTAACCTGTTCTGGGAGGCACTTCCAAAAGTACTTTGGGACATCTTGCACCATCTATGTCCTCGCTGCAACAAAATTATCTCTTGTACTCTTTCCCATCTTCACATTATCCTCTGGAATTGTGCTTAATTATAGGGAATAGCCGAACTTCTGTCAATCCCTCAGCCTGGCCCGGCTCTCCTCCAGCCTTTTCAGAACATTTTCTTTGCCCAGCAAAGCAATAATATTGTGAAGTTCCGGGCCATGCATCTGCCCGGTCAGGGCTACCCGCACTGGCATAAATACCTGTTTTCCGCCAACTTTCAGTTCCTTGGTAATTTGTTTGAGAACAAGTTTTGCCGTCTCGGCAGACAGCGGTTCGATCTGTGTAATCTTTTGGCGGAATAGATCCAAAACAATCGGCACTGGCTCACCCAGGAGTATTTGCCGGGCTTCCTCATCCATTTCCCGGACACGATCGCCATAAACATAATGGACGTAATCACAGATTTCGGAAATACAGGAAAGATTACCAACAACTGTAGCCACAAAATCAAGCAGCCACTGCTCTTGCTCTGCAGTCAATTGCCCTTCCGCAAAAACACCCATCTGGCGCAAATGCGGCAAAGCCAAGTGGGCGATCCTCATCGGGTCAGCTAATTTCAGATAATGGGCATTGATCCACTTCAATTTATTAAGATCGAAAACGGCCGGGCTTTTGGAAACTCTGTCCAGGGAAAAGATCTCGATTAACTCTGCCAGGCTGAAGAATTCCTCTTCCCCCGGGGGAGACCAGCCTAAGAGAACGATAAAATTCACCACAGCTTCAGGCAAATAACCTTTGGTCCGATAATCGATCACCGCCGTATCCCCGTCCCGCTTGCTCATTTTCTTACCCTCGGTATTTAAAATAAGGGAGATGTGGGCAAATTCGGGCGCAGTTTCACCCAAGGCCTGGTAAATCAAAATCTGCCTCGGAGTATTGGAGAGATGTTCCTCTCCGCGTATCACGTGGCTGATTTTCATGGTTGTATCATCAACAACAACAGCAAAATTATAAGTCGGGATGCCGTCTGACTTGACTATAACATAATCACCGATACCATCACTATCAAAAACTATATCTCCCCGAACCAAATCCTTGACCAGGATTTGCTCGCCCTCAGGAACCCGAAAGCGCACAACCGGTTTCAGCCCGGCAGCCTCTCTCTCCGCCCGTTCTGTTGCAGACAGATCACGGCATTTTCCCATGTAACGGGGAGGTTGACCCCGGGAAATTAATTCCTCGCGTTCCTTTTCCAATTCTTCCTCTGAACAATAACATAAGTAGGCATGTCCACTTTGGAAAAGCCTGTCTGTAAATTCCCGATAGAGATTTAGGCGTTCGGTTTGCCGGTAGGGTGCATAATCTCCCCCGACCTCAATACCCTCATCCCAGGTTATATTCAGCCAGCGCAAGGCCTCCAAAATATTATGTTCTGATTCCAGACTGGAACGCTCCAAATCGGTATCTTCACTGCGCACAATGAAATTTCCTGAAAATTTGCGGGCCAATAAATAATTAAATAAGGCTGAGCGCGCCCCCCCTATATGTAACGGTCCTGTTGGACTGGGGGCAAATCTAACTCTGACATTCATTCCCTTATTCCTCCATCTTAATCAAACTGATGATCGCCTGAGCACTTATTCCTTCCTCCCGCCCCTCAAACCCCAAATGCTCGCTGGTTGTGGCTTTTACAGAAACAGCCTCTTCCTGCACACCCAGAATATCTGCCAGATTGTATCTCATCCCGACAATATATGGAGCTAGTTTAGGTTGCTGAGCGACAATAATACTGTCAATATTGCTGACATTATAACCCTCTGCCTTGACCAGATCCATTACCTTAGCCAGTAAAAGCAGACTCGAAATATTTTTATAACCCGGATCCTGATCGGGAAAGTGCCTGCCCAGATCACCCAGGGCCAAGGCCCCCAGCAAGGCATCCATAATGGCATGTGTCAAAACATCGGCATCAGAATGTCCCAGCAAACCACTTTCATGAGGTATGTCAACTCCCCCCAGGATCAGTCTGCGCCCTGGCGCCAAAGCATGCACATCATAGCCAATTCCTACTCTAAAACTTTTCATCTCCCTTATTCCCCAATCTGCATCTCTTCCTCTCCGAACCTGACTCCCAAGCTTTTCACCCAAGGAACAAAGCGCCAATGCACAGTTTCTGCGCAGTCACCAAGCGTATAGCTCTGGAATGACGATAAGCTGACCTTGCGTCCCGGAAACTCTCTCTTTAAAGAAAGACCTTTCTTTGCCCCATAATATATTCAGCCAGCCACAAATCTTGCGGTGTCGTGATTTTAAGATTCTCCCAGGAACCTTCCAAAACGGCCACTTGATATCCAAAATATTCTAATAGAGAAGCATCATCTGTCCCATAAAAGCCTTGTTCCAAAGCCAGATGATGCACCTTTTCCAAAAGAGCCCGTTCAAAAACCTGAGGTGTCTGGGCCGCTCGCAATAGTTCCCGGGGTAAGGTTTCCACAACCATTCCTCTTGCCGAAATAAGCTTGATGGTATCCTTCACCTGGATAGCCATAATAGCAGCTGGATTACCTTGTGCTTCCTCTAAAAAGCAATCCAACTGCCTTAAAGTCAAAAGAGGCCTAGCCCCATCATGAACAACTATGCGCTGAATTACCGGAGCAAGGGCCTTGATACCCGCAAACACAGAATCCTGGCGTTGGAACCCTCCGGCAACAATTGCTCTGACCTTATCAAATTGCAGCTTTTTTACAATCGCAGTGATCTCCAAAAGATCATCTTCTGCTCCCACAATCACTATCTCAGCAACATTACTGGAAAACTGAAACACCCTGATAGTATGAGCCAAAATCGGTAAACCGGCCAAAGTCAGAAATTGTTTGTTAACCCCTGCCCCCATCCGCTTACCTGAGCCGGCCGCAGGGATAACCACTCCTACATCAACCAAAGGCATCCACCTCATTAGAGGTAAAATCTACCGTCTTTTTCCCTGCAACTGCTTTAGGTTTAGCGAAAATCATCCGCCCCGCTGCTGTCTGCAAAACACTGGTTACCAGAACAGTGATACTCTGACCAATATAGCGGCGTCCGGTGTCGACAACAATCATCGTTCCATCATCGAGATAAGCCACCCCTTGACCAGGCTCTTTACCTTCTTTCATGACCTGGACCTGCATTTCTTCTCCAGGCAAAACAATTGGTTTCACGGCATTAGCCAATTCATTGATATTAAGTACCGGTACACCCTGTAGTTCCGCTACTTTGTTTAAATTATAGTCATTGGTCAAAAGAGGACAGCTCAGAGTTTGACCCAGACGTACCAGTTTGGAATCAACCTCCGTAATATCCTCGAAATCCTGCTCGCGTATTTCAACATTGATGACAGCCTCTTTTTGCACCTGTTTCAAGATATCCAGCCCTCTTCGTCCGCGATTACGTTTAAGCAGATCCGAAGAATCAGCAATATGGCGCAGTTCCTCCAGAACAAAGCTGGGAATAAGCAAGGTGCCCTCGATAAAGCCGGTCTTTACAATATCGGCAATCCGGCCATCAATAATCACACTGGTATCCAGAACCTTATAACCTGATAAAAGACCTGCTTTTTGGGCCAGCTTATCTTCTTTGGTTTTCTCACCTTTTTCTCCTCTATCCCTTAATCTGGCAAAGAGATTAAAAAAAGACAAAACCTCTTCTTTGCGTTTCGTCCCAAGGCTTAAACCCAGATATCCTAAGACAAGACTCAAAACCAGCGATAAAAGCGGTCCGAAATATGGTATGCTTATAAATGAAAGACTAAACAAAGCAGCTATAATAAGTCCAATTATTACCCCTATAACCCCACTGAATAGTTCCTGTATCGGAATATTCTGCAATCTGGCATCTGTCCAGCTTATAAGAACAGAGAAAAGACGCATAAGAAAAGGGGATATGAAAAAAGCCACCAGAGCAAAGACTGCAGCCATTCCCAAAGATGACACCAGGAGTGTCGTATAAGTCCATCCCAGTGTAGAAAGAATATCCAGATGGTAATTCAGGTAGAGGCCCAAACCGCCGAACAACAATGTGATAATTGTACGTACAATACTACGAATCATCATCTCACCTCCTTTTTTAACTTTCTAAAAGTCTTTTTCATTATACTTTGAATTACCAATAATTATCAACCCTATTGTATTCAACTGCAGATATCCATAATCTGCAATCTCAGGCCAAAATATTATTCAGCCAACGCCGGACATCATCTTCCTGGGATGCTTCCGCCAAAACCAGCTCACTTATCAAGATCTGACAGGCATTTTCATACATTTTCTTTTCTCCGGTAGATAGGCCTTTTTCTTTTTCCCGGCAGGACAAACTGCGAACAACATCAGCAACTTCCAATATATCCCCGCTTTTGATTTTCTCCAGGTTTGCCCGATAACGCCTGTTCCAAGCCAGAGTTGTCGGTACATTTTCTGATTGCAGGACAGCTAAAACCGTTTCCACCTCAGACTGGTCTATAACGTCGCGCAGTCCCAAGTTTCCTACGCTGTTTAAAGGAACAAAAACCTTCATATTTCCTACAGGCAAATGCATCACATAATATTTTCGAATTTCTCCCAATACTTCTCTTTCCTCGATAGATTCAATAATCCCAGCACCATGCATTGGATAAACAACTTTATCTCCTACCTGAAACATTCAGACCACTCCTTTAATTCATTATAGCAAGGATATCAAGCGCGGTCAAAAATTTTATATTGTATCACATGAATTTCCTCTATGTCAACTTCTTCTTTTTTTATCTCCTTTTCCGTTCAGCATGTTTACCTCAAGATGTTTCCCCGCCTGTTCAGTCCTGCATACCAGACTGATGGTAAATTGAAACTCCGGCTGCTTCTCGATATGATATAATAATAGCTACTGAAAGGAGTGAGAAAGCCTTGAATCAGCTTACTGAAGACTTTCAAAACAGAGTTAAATCGCTTTTAATCAGACACCAAAGCATTTTAGATATTTTAAGCAAGAGTCAGGAAGCCTCAGCCCGCGTCAACCGGGCAGTTATCAAGTCTGTAACAAACTGCGGCTGTATAGGGGTCGATGCTCACAAGAAAGCTATTCCCTCTGAGGCTACCTTATCGGATTTAAAAAAACTATTGAATAGTCATATCGATGGCCAAATCTGTGATAACTGCCGGGATATAATCGTGGCAGAATTGGGCAAGCAATTTTTTTATATCGCCGCTTTAGCCAATACGCTTAATATCTCACTGACTGATGTTATTAGTAAAGAAGAAGATTTGCTTGCCACCCTTACTGTCTTTAACCTGACCTAGTTAGTGCTGCCTGACATTTGCCGCGTAACAACTGAGAAACAAAGAAGACAGGTTGAACAAGGAACAGCTATACTGTTTTTGTTCAACCTGTCTTCTATTCGAGCTTAAAGGCCTTTCTGTTTTTTCACAGAGGCTGTCCTGGCAACAGCTGCGGTCCGGGCATCAAGGTCGGAAATTACCGCACTCAGAGTGCGCAGTTCAATAAATTCTATATTTTTAAACTTCAGCAAATCCTGCAAAGCATTGCCGGCAACATAGACTGTTCGAAAACCCATTCTGGCAAGTTCCCTTACTCTATTCTCCAGTAAAGGAACTTTTTTTAATTCTCCAGTCAGCCCTACATCGGCAATAAAGGCTATATCGGCGGGGATAGGCATATTTCGGATTGAAGAAACAATAGCCATCATTACAGCCAAATTAACAGACTGTTCCTTGAGCTGCAAGCCACCGGTAGTTTTTAGGACCACGTCTTTAGAGTATAAATCAATTCCGCCTCTTTGTTCCAGGATGGAAATCAGGGTATTGAACTGATCTCTTCGCAAACATTCGGCTATCCGGGAAGGATAAGGTGTGAAGGATTTTGATACCAGACTTTCTATTTCCACAATAATGGGCCGGGAGCCCTCTCTGATGACCGTCAGAGCACTCCCGGAAACACTCTCCCCCTCTTCCCTTTTTGTCATAAAGAACTCGGAAGGGTTTTCTATAGAGGTCATCCCAGCCTCAGTCATAGCAAAAAAACCCATCTCCCCTGTGCCCCCAAATCTATTCTTGGTACATAACAAGCCTCTTAGTTCTTCTCCGCTTTCACCGTCTATAATCAGGACTGTGTCCACCAGATGTTCCAGTGCCCTTAGACCGGCAATTTCGTCATCCTTGGTCATTTGCCCAACCATGATCACTGCTCTCGGCTTGTCTGAATTCTTAGCAATTTTTACTAATTCATTGGCACATTCCATTGTTTGCAGGGGTGAACCTGGACGGGAATTATAGGCTTCCAGGGAAAATGTCTGAATGCTGTCAATGATTATCATTTCAGGATCGATTTCAGCAATTGCTCTGAGGACATTATCCATACTTGTATCGGCTATTATCCAGATGCTGCCGTCAATCGGACCCAGTATTCTGTCAGCCCTGCTCTTTATCTGACTCTCACTTTCCTCAGCTGAAGCATAGAGGACTTTGTAGCCTTGGGAGGCTACATCAGCCGCTGCCTGCAAAAGCAGCGTGGATTTCCCCGCTCCCGGTCTGGCGGATAAGATAACTGTCGAGTCCTTGACAATCCCTCCGCCCAGTACCCTGTTAAACTCACTTAAAGCGGTTACGATCCTGTCGCTATTGCAGGATTCAATCTCAGATAATCTTTTGGCAGCAGCATTTTTCCTCAGAAGCGAGGAGTTTTTTTTGGGTTTCGCAACAACTTCTTCCAACGTATTCCAGGAATTACAGCCAGAGCATTTCCCGCTCCATTTGGGGCTCTCTTGACCGCATTTGGAACAGAGATAGGCAACCTTGATCTTGATAATAACACTTCCTTCCCTGGACACGCCTTAGCCTTATAATAGATTTAGCTTTTTAGATTTTTCTGGCTCTCCTGAGCAGTTTTGATAAACTTCAGTTTTCCGTCCTCAACGGTTACCTTGATTTTATCTCCCAGGGCAAATACTCCCTCCAGGATTTTTTCCGATAACTCATCTTCGATCAGACGCTGGATAGCTCTGCGCAAAGGCCGGGCTCCAAAAGAGGGATCATTGCCCTCCTTGGCTATTAACTCTATGGCACTTTGTTCAATCTGCAGTTCCAGTCCGAGCTCCTGCAGGCGTTTGGTGACATCTTTCAGCATAATCTCTGTTATTTTCAACAGTTCTTCCGGCTGCAGGGAATGAAATACTACAATCTCGTCCACGCGGTTGAGAAATTCCGGTCGAAACATCCGTTTCAATTCCTCCATAACATTGGAACTCATATTCTTGTATTCTGTTTCCTGATTGCGGCGGGAGGCAAATCCAAGTGCTTCCTTGCGCAGGATGGAGGCCCCTACATTGGAGGTCATGATTATGACAGCATTGCGGAAGTTTACAGTCCGGCCGGCAGTATCTGTCAGCCGTCCATCCTCCAGGACCTGGAGCAATATATTGAAAACCTCCGGATGAGCCTTTTCTATCTCATCCAGCAGGATAACACTGTAAGGTTTACGCCGAACGGCTTCGGTCAGCTGGCCACCTTCGTCATGTCCGATATAGCCGGGAGGGGCACCTACTAAACGAGAAACTGCATGCTTCTCCATATACTCAGACATGTCAATCCGGATGGAGGCATCCTCCTTGCCAAATAAAGCTTCGGCCAAGGCCCGGGCGAGTTCGGTTTTGCCTACCCCGGTAGGTCCCAGAAAGATAAAGGACCCTATGGGGCGTTTGGGATCTTTCAAGCCTGCCCTGGCCCGGCGCACAGCCCGGACAACAGCCTGGACAGCCTCATCCTGACCAATAACCCGCTGGTGCAAAATTTCATCCAGATGCAAGAGCCGTTCGCTCTCCTCCTGAGCCAATTTTTTCACCGGAATCCCAGTCCAGCTGGCTACAACCTGAGCGATATCATCCGGAGTCACAACGGATTTGGCCACATCCCTTTTACTCTGCCAATTATTTCTCAGTTCAGTCAATTCGACACGCAATTTTTGCTCCTCATCTCTGACCTGAGCAGCTTTTTCAAATTCCTGACTGAGCACGGCTTCTTCTTTTTCTTTCTTTAATCTTTCGATTTTTTCTTCCATTTCTTTTAAATCCGGCGGTGCCGTATGGCTCAGCAAACGCACTCTGGAGGCTGCCTCATCAACCAGATCTATCGCTTTATCCGGCAAATATCGATCAGCAATATAGCGGTCAGATAATAGAACTGCCGCTTCAATTGAGGCATCTGTGATCTGTACCCGGTGATGGGCTTCATAGCGGTCCCGCAAGCCGCGTAAAATGGCAATAGCCTCTTCGGTTGTAGGTTCCCCCACGGTAATCGGCTGAAAACGCCGTTCCAAAGCCGGGTCTTTTTCAATATACTTGCGATACTCATCAAGGGTGGTTGCCCCGATACACTGCAACTCTCCGCGGGCTAATGCCGGCTTGAGAATATTAGCCGCATCAATAGCACCTTCGGCAGCTCCTGCTCCGATTAGGGTGTGGAGCTCATCAATAAAGATAATAATATTTCCATTCGTATAGATTTCTTCCATTACTTTTTTCAGGCGTTCTTCAAACTCACCCCGGTATTTACTGCCGGCAACCATGGCTGAAAGGTCCAGGGTGACTAATCTCTTATTACTTAAAGTCTCCGGAACCTTGTTGGCAGTAATCCGTTGAGCCAATCCTTCAGCTATAGCCGTCTTGCCCACTCCGGCATCTCCAATGAGCACAGGGTTATTCTTCGTCCGCCTGCTCAGAACCTGGATTACCCGCTCAATTTCATTGTCCCTGCCAATTACAGGATCCAATTTGCCGGCTGCCGCCATTTCCGTAAGATCCCGGCCAAATTCATCCAGGGCCGGAGTATTGCTGGCAGAGGTGTTCTTACCCATAGACCCGGAAGCAGAGGAAGAGGCGACATTTTCCTCACTTTCCCCGCCCAGCAACTGGACAACTTGTTTCCAGATTTTTTCCGGATTGACATTGAGGTTGGCCAAAACCCTGGCAGCAATCCCTTCACCTTCCATGATCAGCCCCAACAATAAATGTTCCGTTCCTATATAGGTGACTCCCTGACGGCGGGCTTCTTCATTAGCCAGCTCTAGAACCCGTTTAACCCGGGGAGTAAAGCCGATCTCTCCGGCGTAAGGAGCAGTTACCCCTACAAGCTGTTCGATCTGGGCTCGGATCTTCTCCAAGTCTAAACCGATTCCCACCAGCGATTTAGAGGCAATCCCATCTCCTTCCAAAAGCAAACCCAAAAGAATATGCTCTGTCCCTATAACCTGATGTCCCATACGTTTAGCCTCATCGCGGGCTAATACCAAAACTTTCTGAGCTTTTTCTGTAAAACGTCCATTCATAAATATCCCTCCATTTCTAATCCTGGAACTTAAATTTGATCTTCTGTATTTTTAGTGCTTCTTTAACTCATAGCTTCCCGGAATAAACGGGCTCGCTGTTCATCCCGCTGACTGGGATTCAGTTCCCGATCGAGATTATACTGCAGAGAACCGGGATGAGAATTAACCAGCAGAGCAGCAAATTTTTGTTTAACCTGAGGTAAAATTCCCATATCAATTCCCATTTTATCAATTGACAACAACTGAATAGCATCTTCAGAAGTCAGTAAACGGGCATTCTGCAGGGTCCCGCGGGCTCGCCAAACCTTATCTTCCAAAGATAACTGAGCCTGTTTAAACAATGCTTCCCTGGCCTGTAATTCACGTTCCACAATCTGACCTGTAACAGCCTCCAGGTGAACGACAATATCCTCTTCACTCTTGCCCAGGGTTATCTGGTTAGAAACCTGATAAATATGACCATAGGCCTGGGAACCTTCACCATAAATTCCCCGCACAGCCAGACCAAGATGGGTTAAAGTTCCTAATACCTGTTGGACCTGATTGCTCAGAGCAAGTGCCGGTAAGTGAATCATCACTGAGGCCCGCATGCCTGTGCCCACATTGGTCGGACAAGCAGTAAGATAGCCCAAGACTTCTTTATAGGCAAAATCAAGTTTATCTTCCAGGGCATCATCCAGGATATTAGCCAAGCCATAGGTCTCGCTAAGTCTGTTGCCTGGCAATAAAACCTGCAAGCGGAGGTGATCTTCCTCATTGACCATAACCGCACAGCGGTGATCTTGAGCCAAGGCTATTCCCTGTGACCCCCCTGCTTTGATAAGCCCAGGGCTGATCAGGTGTTTCTCAAGAAGAACCTGTTGTTCTATTGTGCTCAGTTCAGCCAGAGACAAATAAGACAACTTTTCCTTTTCCACTTCGATATGCTGTAAGACCCTGGCTAAATTTTCTTCGATCTTATGGGCTTCTTCCGCTGCTAAAATATGAGGAAAAGGCAAACTATCCAGATTGCGGGCCAAACGCACTCTGCTGCTAAGCACCACAGGAATATTTTCCATTTCTTTCATCCAAAAACTATGCTTCAGCAGAATATCTTTGCGTTCCAAACTACTCACCTCCCGCTTTCTTATCTATTTGTCTGATCTGATCGCGAATAATTGCTGCCTCCTCAAATTTTTCCTGCTGGATCGAGGCCGCTAACTTTTCCTTTAACCTTTGTAATTGCAGTTTACCCTTAATGGCTGCCCCCCGCCGCCGGGGAATCTTGCCCACATGCTGCCCTCCTCCATGGATACGTCGCAGCAATGACTCCAGCTGGGGCTCAAACTTATCATAACAAACACTGCAGCCCAGTTTCCCTACTCTGGTTATTTGTGTAAAAGTCAAGCCGCAGCGGGGACATTTCTCTTCCTGAGGCAGCCCCGACTTCTCGGACTTGGTCATAAAACCAAATAAAGCCTGCAAAAAATCCGGAACATCTGCACTGGGATGAATAAAAATATTCAGCTCCTGAATTTTCTGGGCACACTGTTCACACAGATTCTCTTCCTGGGTCTGTCCCTTAATAGTTTTTATTAAACGTACTTTGGCTTCACGTTGCTGACAATGCTGACAAAGCATAAGCCACACCTCCTATTACAAATCCTCCCGACAAAGAGTTGCTAAAATGTATTTCATCAAACCGGCACGCAACCTGTCTTGTTCAGGTATATCCCCCAGGCTCGTGCGGGAAAGAACAGCTTTAATGATAGCTGCTTCCCGCAGAGTGAGTATTTTTTCATCCGTCAGTCTGGCAATAAAGCCCAAGGCTTGCTTATGCGAAAGCTGTTCACCAATAAGCTGACGCATGGTCAACTGAAACTGGCTTTGCGGACTGACTACAAGGCGCACAATACGCAGATAACCGCCACCCCCGCGGCGGCTCTCTACCATATACCCACGTTCAATTGTGAATCTGGTATCCAGCACATAATTAATCTGGGATGGGGCACAGGAAAATTCATCAGCCAGAACAGCTCGCTGCAAAGTAATATATCCTTCTTCAGTCTCTTCCAATATCTGCTTCAGATATTTTTCTATACGATCTGCCATATTACCCATATTTATGCACTCCCTGATTTTCTTTTTCGCTTTAGCGCTGAGTAGAAGATACTGTCTCTTCTATAGCAGTGACCTTTTCTGACCTTATGACCTTTCCTGACCTTCCTCCTTTTATGATACCTCTTTTTAACAAAAATGCAAACCTTCTTTGCAAATTATTTAAAAAAGAAAGACTTACCCCTAAGCAAAACCTAAGATGGTAAATCTTTCTCAAACTGTTTATTTCTATAAAGCAAATCCTTATCTGACTATCATAACCGGACATTCGGCACGCTGTAAGATTCTCTGACTAACGCTGCCCAGAACCGATCCGGTAATAGGTCCATAGCCATGACTGCCCATTATAACCAGATCAATGTTCTCCTTTTGAATCTCATCCAAAATTATACTAACCGGATGCCCAGAGTCGATGACTTTCTTCAGAGGTACGCCGCTGGTATCAATACCTGTTGTAGCAGCTTCCAAAACAAGCTCGGCATTGCGATCAAGTTCTTCCTGAGAAACAGTGATTCCATAGGATACCGTATAGCCCCAATAAGCCTGAGGGGTAAATGTAACATGCAAAAGCTCAACTTCTGCCTTATACAGTTTTGCCATTTCCAGGGCAGTCATCAAAGCTCTTCTGGAATACTCCGAAGCATCGGTAGGAACCAAAATCTTTTTAAACATTTTTACTCCTCCTTGCTAAACTGAGCACCTGCTTAAATTAATGGTATACTAATTCAACAGTTTTGTCTATTTGAAATAACTTTATCATCAAACAATAATCGGATCTCTCCCGGCTGTGGTCAGATATCGGGCTCCCTCATCTCCCTCGACAACCACAATATCTTCATTACCCACTGCCCCTATCCCAGGGAAAATAAACTTAGGCTCAATCGCGATAACCATTCCTGAAACCAGCACTTCTTTGGATCCGCGGCCAAGAACAGGCAGTTCATCCAGCTCTAGGCCAACACCATGGCCGAGAAAACTTTTTCTGCTCTGGCCAAAACCCATTAAGTTTTGTTCATAAGGGGTGTTGTCCCTAACCCAGGTCACGATTTCCTCATAAACTTCCCCGCAAGTCCTGCCTGGTCTCAGAGCCAGACGCAGCTTTTCCTCAACCACTTTAGCAGTCTCATGGGCAGCAAGCAACTCAGCTGACAAATGACCAAGAGCCATAATTCTGGTTTCATCGATATGGTAGCCGTTCATGGTTGTAATCAGATCGGCCACAATTGGCTCTCCTTCCCGGATCACAGCTCTCGAGGCGCCCTGGGGAAAAGCAAAAGAAGCGCCCTGACCGCTGATAGGGCCATCCAGATAGCCGGGTATGGCTGCCCTCAGACCTGTAATAATCGTACCCGAATAAAATTCAAACCCAAAAGCACGAGTCCGGACCAAGCCCTCATGACCCAGGAAGCGGGCTTTTTGGTCCAGGATAGATTCAACTTCTATTTCAGTCATACCTGGATGCAAGATTTCCCGGGCGTAGGCCAAGATTTGAGGAAATATCTGGGCAGCTTCCGCCATGCGAGCCAATTCCCACTCAGATTTCACAGCCCTTTGCAAACGAATGAAGTAAGAAACATCAACAAAACGTTTTTCCGGAAAAGCCTTGCGGAAGCGCTCGAACTGGTTGACTGGCAAAACATCAAACTCCAGTCCTATTACCTGGGGCAGAGGCAAATCAGACCCCTGGATCAAAGAGGGAATAGCAGCAACTTTGCTCAGAGGTATGACCCCCCAAAAAGTTTCCTCCTGAGCTCTGCCGACATCGCGGTAAACAAGAACAATCGGCCTTCCAGCTTTTGGAATATAAAGATGTACATTTTGGGCTGTCCCACTATAATATAAAGTATCAGCCCTTTGTACCAATAGTACCCCGTCTATACCTTCTCTTCGCAAAGTCTCCTGTAATAAAAATACCCTTTGTCGTAATTCAGACACTGGAACTTTCATAGTTAGCCTCCTTTGCTTTAGAAATCAGAATTCAGTTTTTTAACTGTTCTCCCTAAAGTGATACTTTTCCTGCAGGTGAACATTATTTCCTGGAATTTGTAATCAAGAAAGGACAATGAATCCTATGCAAGCTGCGAAATTTCATTTTTGTCCGCAATGCGGAAGGCCCCTTGATAAATCTATGATCGGTGACCAGCTGCGCAAGAACTGCCTGCATTGTTCATTTGTTCATTGGGGAGAATTCTCTCTGGGAGTAGGAGGAATCATCTGGCAGGAAAACAAGGTTTTGCTTGTCGAACGGGCCGCTAACCCAGGCAAAGGTCTCTGGACTATACCCGGAGGCTATGTTGAGCAAGGTGAACAGATCTATGACGCCATTAAACGGGAAATTCGGGAGGAAACCGGACTGTTCTCAGAACCTCAAACGCTGCTTGCTCTTTGGGACTGGCCGGGAAACAAGCATATGCTTTATGTGGTCTTTTTAATGCGCCATCACGGCGGAATCCTGAAAGCAGATCCGGCAGAAGTCAGTAATTTAGGATTTTTTACTATAGAAGAATGCCGTGGGATCAACATTACCGATCTGTCCCTGAATCTAGTCCGGACTAGTTATGAAAATAGAACAGGCTTGAACCGGACAAACGAAATAGAGGTGATCGGTGATTTAACAACCCTTTATCAGATTAACGGACTTACTCCTGGCAAATAATCTTCTGCAGACAAACTTCAAAACGGCGATCATCTTCAGATGTCCTTTTCCTGGGACCCTTGGTTCTGGTGCCTCCCCGGCGCAGCCGAGCTTTCAGCTCCCTCTCCTCCATCAGAAACTCAATTGTATCTGAGCAGAACTCCTTCCCGGCCGGACTTAGACATTTGGCCCTCTTGCCCAGCAACATAGCCGCTAAACCCCAATCCTGGGTTACGGCAATATCCCCGGCAATTGTCAGGTTCATCACCTTTAAATCTGCTTCCTGGGATGCGTTCCCAACTATGATATGATAATCCGAGTCAATGTTGTGGTTAAAGCTGGCAACTGTCCAGACGGGCAAACTATATTCCCGACCCAGTCTCAGGCAAATCTGTAAAACAGACCTTGGGCAGGCATCAGCATCAATAATAATCTTCATTGTAATTTAAACCCCTAAATATATTCTTTTAACCCTCTGCCTATATCTCCAAATCTCCCTCATGATCCTTAAGCCATTTCTGCCCCTGCCGGAAATCTTGCATATAAGCAGCCACTGTCTTCCAAAAATCCGGCGAATGATTCAAATATTTCAGATGAGCCAGCTCATGGATGATCAGATAGTCAATGACAAATTCAGGAGCCATGATCACTTTCCAGTTAAGATTAATATTTCCCAGGGACGAACAACTTCCCCATTTAGTCTTTTGTTCCTTGATTCTTAAGTCCCGGAAAACCACACCCATAAGCCCGGCATAATAATATAATTTCTCCCGGAATATTTTTCGGGCTTGATTTTTATACCAAAAGATCAGCACCTCTTTAATATAATCCGAGCGTTTATCCCGAGGTGTCATTCCAGGAAGATAAATCTGCAAACTATCCTGCAACAAACATACCCTGATTATTTTCTGTTCGTGCTCCTCAATGCAGATCGTCAGGTTCAGACCTCTATAGGGCAATTTTTGACCGGATTTATATACCTTGCCGGCTTTAAGGGTTTGTTGTTCCTGCTGTTGCTGCCAGTGCCTGTATATCCAGTCTTGCTTGGCCAGAACAAAATTCTCAACCTGCAGTTCGGTTACTCCCCTGGGGACTGAGACCTTCACTTCTCCCCGGACCAGAGATATTATCAGGCGCCGGGCCCGGGTGCTGACCCTGGTCTCAAAGGGAATAATCGTATCTCCAATTTTTATTTGACCCATAGTTTCTCCGCCTCACCCTCAGGGCTTAAGTCCAACTA
>DATMYJ010000134.1:0-2119 GCA_035561015.1 Desulfitobacteriaceae bacterium
TATCAATACAAAAACCTGCAAAAAATACAAATTTTCCACTATATAATATCATTTATTAAATTTCTTTTAAATGGTTCAGATGTTATAACTCGGTCAGGCTGTCGATAATTCAAATTTTTCTGTCTCATTGGTTAAACGACAGTACAGTTGAGGAGGCAGCAGACGGATTTTTGCATCCTCCCAACCAAATTTGCCGTGAGTCAAATGTTACCTAGTCTAATCTGCATGGCATTGACTTCCAAAGACTTACCAAGAAAGAAATTGCTTCTATCCTGTCAAGGGCCGAGGTTGTTTATATATGATCAATTAGGTATAAGACTGCACGCAAGTACTTGGCTATGCTAAAATCGCTGAACTTTCAGGTGCCATTGTTTTGTAATTGCAGATCAAATCAGCTTATATTCTCGGATCAGCCTTTCTTTCATCTCCCACAATGGTTTGGACAAGTTGACAGAGTACTTATGCGGATTTTCAAACCTTTTGACCTCATCCCCCAAGGTATCAAGCTGTTCTTTGCAATAGCTCCTGATCTCCGACAATTCGGGACTATTGTAGACACAGGTCCCTTTAGCAAAAATTCTCTGCAAGAGCCTTATAGCAGAGAAATTTGTGACATTTTTCTTCTTCCAGGTACATTCAGGGTCAAATAATTCGTAAGGCTGGCTTTCATCTATCATTTCCTCACTAGTAGTAAGGACATCGGCTATTGCTTTTCCGCTCTCCTTGTCAAAAAGTCTCCAAGCTAGTTTAAACCCGGGATTGGTTATTTTGCCTACATTTTCACTGAGCTTCATCCTGGGCAGCATTTCTCCGTTTTCCTGAACAGCCACCAGTTTGTATACGCCGCCAAATACAGGCTCTGATCGGGATGTAATAAGCCGCTCGCCCACACCGAATAAATCAACCTGGGCGCCTTGTCTCAGAATATCCCTAATGATAAATTCATCCAAAGAATTGGAGGCCACGATCCTGCAATCCTGAAATCCCGCTTCGTTTAACATTTTGCGGGCTTCCCTGGAAAGGTAAGTAATATCTCCGCTGTCTATCCTGATACCCAAGGGTCTGAAGCCTCTAGTAACTATTTCTTCATTAAATACTCTGATCGCATTGGGAACACCGGACTTCAGGACATTATAGGTATCTACAAGAAATGTACAATTGTCAGGATAAGTCCTGGCATATGCCCGGAAAGCCTCAAGTTCGCTGGGGAACATCTGAATCCAGCTGTGAGCCATTGTCCCCAGGCCCGGAATAGCAAAATCTCTCTCTGCAATAGTGCAGGCTGTTCCGATACAGCCTCCGATGTATGCTGACCTTGCCCCATAAATAGCTCCATCGTAACCATGAGCTCTTCTTGACCCGAACTCCATGACAGCTCTTCCCTGCGCTGCCCTGACTATTCTATTGGCCTTTGTCGCTATCAGGCTTTGATGATTTATTGTCAGAAGCACCATAGTTTCCACAAACTGGGCTTCAATTACCGGCCCGCAGACCGTTATTACCGGTTCATTAGGGAATATCGGACATCCTTCAGGCACAGCCCAAACATCACAGCTGAAACTAAAGGTTTTAAGGTATTGCAAAAAATCTTCGCTGAACAACTTTTTGCTGCGCAGGTACTCGATATCCTGCTCTGCAAACCGGAGATTCTGCAGATAGCGGATAAGCTGCTCCACCCCTGCCATGATAGCAAAGCCGCCGTTATCAGGCACCTTTCTAAAAAACATGTCAAAACAGGCAATTTTATCTTTAAAGCCGTGCTGCAAATAGCCATTGGCCATAGTCAATTCATAAAAATCAGTCAGCATCGTTAAATTCATTCTCTTCATCGCATATGCCCCTTCGCAAAACAAAGTCATTGTTCAAGCTACACAGTTTACTTATGCTAAATTATAATACCCCTGCTTATCAAGATGCAAAGATCGTCTGCTATTACAAAGGGTATGTTTCAACTTCAGAAAATTGAAGACTAGGAAGACTATTAACGAAAGAGGTTTTTTTGTTTTTTTCGAACATTAGAGAGTTTGAGATTTTTAGGAGGTTTAAATATGACAGAAACTAACTTTCTAACGGCACAAATTCCCCAGTCAAACCGCCACCTTCACACTCGCCGTGAATG
>DATMYJ010000135.1:0-7397 GCA_035561015.1 Desulfitobacteriaceae bacterium
CTTCTATTGACTTTTGTTAAATATTTAGAGTTTATGCAAGATTTAAAGATTTTAGGAGGTCTGAATATGACAGATACAAACGTTCCCGAAACCAATATTCCCGATATGCCGCTTCCTCCGGAACCCCCCAGCCGAAACAAAAAAGTCTTATTGACCGGTCTTCTCGCCTTCTTTCTGCTCGCTGGCACCACCAGTGCTTACGGCTATTTCTCCTGGGACTGGTTCAAAAGTGCCCGACAAGTGTATCTGGAGACAGAGGCCAAAAATTGCCAGGCCTTGCTGGACTCCCTGGACAGCGGCTTCCAGGTCCTGGAAACAGATTATCAGCTTTATCTGGATGAATCCATACATAGCACCCATAATATTACGGCCAACATCTCCAGCGGTGCCTCCCCGGCCGATCCTCAAACCCAATATATCCTGGGGATTCTCCAGAGCAGCAAAATCACTCTGGATTTCAACCAGGATCCCAAGACCAGGCAGGCAACGGCCAAAATTGACCTCTCTGTCAATGGCGCCTCTCCGATAACCCTCCAGGCCTTCCAGGATAACGAGAGGGCCGGCTTGGCTTTCCCAGCCTTCAGCCCCAAATTTTTAGTCGCCAATTACGCCGATGAGGAAACTATCAGGCAGAACCTGGGGATCGAGAGTATGCCGCGCCGGATAACAACCTCAGCCGATTGGCTCAAGACCCTCAAGACTTCCAAAGCAGAACTGGCCCCGATTTATGAGAAATACGCCAAAATTTACAGCACTGCCATCCAAAAGGAGCAGGTCAAAGCAGTCAGCGGCAAGATAACAGAGGGCGATGTCCAGGTCAAAGGTAAAATCTATACCATATCCTTTAACGAAACCCAAGCCCGGAACTTGTTGAACGCCCTTGCCGAGCAGCTGGCAGCCGATGAGCAACTGGCCGCTTTGCTGTACACCAAATACACAAATATTCTCGACCTTTATGAGACAGCCGGGATGAAGGCGGACAAAGTCCAGAGCAAAGAGGATATCAGCCAGGCGCTGCGGGATTGGGCCGCCGAACTCCGGACCTCCGCCGGAGAGGCAAAACCTTGGACCCTGGTCATAAGCATCGATAAGGACAAAAAGATCGTGGAGCGGACCCTAGCGGAAGACGGGAGCAATAACACCTTAAAGATCGCGAACTGGAGCACCGGGAAGCAGTCTCACTATGCCCTAGACTTCCAAAACGCTGAGGCCGACAACGAGACAGCCTTCCAGCTGGCCTGCACCATAAAACAGCAGGATGAGAAGCAGCAGACAGGGACCCTGGCTTTAAAGGTGAAGGAAACAGGAGCCGAGCAACTCGCTTTTTCCCTGGATACTGATTTTACAGCAACAAAGGATACTAACAGGACCAGTCAAACCGCCAACTTCACCCTCAGCGCAAATGACAGCCAGGGAAACAACCAATTCCGGGGGACCATTGCCAATAACGAAAAGATCCTGAATGAGGGCAAGAAGCGCCTCTTCAATACGGAAGTGAAAGTCAACCTCGATTCCCCGGCTGCCGGCCTGCAGGGCTCTGTCCTGACTCTGAACACCAACGGAGAATACGAATTCGGCAAACCGGTCACTCTGCCGCAGCTTGATGCCAGCAACAGCCTCGATTTGGGCCAGGCTGCCCGGTCAGACCTGGAGGCGTATACTGCGCAATTACAGCAGGGAATAGGCAGCTATATCCAGAGCAATCCTGCTTTGATGCAAATGTTTTTCCCCATCTTTGCCGGTGGAATCCAGTATGGTGAAATCCAGTATTAAGAACAAGGAACGGGAACTTTAAATTTGTTTATTCCAGAAAATATTTCATGCTAGTTTTTTTTAACTCCGCTGTACTAAAAAGTATCTCAAATTCATTTATCCCGGTAACATAAGCAACTTCCCGAATGATATCTTCGCACTCTTTTGCGGTATGGCCATGAACCATCGTAAAAAGATTATATGGCCAATCGGGCATTGTCGGACGCTGATAACAGTGGCTGATCTGTTTAAATCCAGCCATCAACAAACCAACCTCTTCAATACGATTTTCGTCAACTGGCCATACTCCCATTGCATTCGCCTGAAATCCTGCTTTCCGGTTATTCAGAACAGCACCAAAACGCCTGATGATGCCCTCCGCTTGCAACCGCCTGATTTCTTTCATCACCTGTTCCTCTGTCCACCTCAAATCATCGGCCAATTTATCATAAGGTCTTAAGCCACTGGGCAGATCCTCCTGAATCCGCTTCACTAATTCTATTTCCAGTATAGTCAGTTTCTCAGTTGTCTTAGGACCAAGTGACGCAATTTCAACACTTTTCCGGTCTGGCTGAGGAATATTCAGCAATCCCCTATCTTCGGAGAAATCAAAATCAACCTTTATTTTAAACATACGAATATAGGGAAGACTGTATATTTCCGAAATTCCGCTTTTCTCCCTGATATCATGCAGGAATAAATCCACATCGTTCTGGCTGGAAACTATCAACGTAAACCACATGTTATAAGTATGGGTACGCAGATAATTATGGGTCACTCCCGGTACTTTCTCCAGTATATCTGCCATTAATGTAGTCTTATTCTCTGGAACCTTTGCCGCAAACAAGGAGCTATAATAACCCAGTTTTCGAGAATCAAAGACACCACCGATGCGCCGGATGATTCCTCTGTCACGCAAGTCCTCAATCCTGTTCAGGACATCTTTTTCCTTTACACCAATCGACTCGGCCAAAGCCTCGTAAGGCCTCCTGACCGTTGGAAAGGAACTCTGTATCATGTTCAACAGCAAACCGTCAATCTGTTCCATAGTTTACCCCTTTCGGCTATGGTATAGACAAGATGGTTCCCCAGCCATATAATCTCCTTCGTGATAATAAGCAGCGCGGGCGCGACAGCCTCCGCATATTTTTTTGTATGCGCAGACTCCACACTCTCCTTTGTAATCCAAAGTTCTCAGCTTCTGCAAAACTTCATGGCCTCGCCAAATTTCGTCGAACGGGATTTTTCGAACATCCCCCAAAGCAATATTAAGGTAGGCACAAGGCTGTACCTGACCTTGAGGGCTGATGATACAGTAAGCAATTCCAGCAAGACATCCCCTGGAAAAACGCATTTTTATACCCAGATCCTTAGCAATTCGCATAAATTGAGGGGCACATGTAGGTTTTAATTCGATTTTCACTTCCTGCTGCTTTTTCAAAATCCTTTTTAGCGCCTCTTCATAACCCTCCGATCTTAAATTTTCTTCTCCCATTGAAACGGCTCTGCCAGTAGGAACCAAAAAGAAGAAATGATGAGCAACTGCTCCTTCCTGAACAGCGAAATCTGTAATATTCTCGATTTCCTGGAGATTCCAGTCCATAACAGTCGTATGAATCTGAAACGGCAACCCAATTTTATGACAGTTGCGCAAGCCTTGGACAGCTTCTTCCCAGGCTTTTGGATAATGGCGAAACTTATTATGTTTAAGGCTATCCATTGAATCCAGTGATATACCCACACCCATCGCTCCAGCTTCCTTCAACTGCCGGACCTTGTTCACAGTAAGCAAAGTACCATTCGTACCCAAAACCGGTCGCAGCCCCAGAGATGCGGCATGACTTACAAGTTCATTAATATCAGACCGCAGGAGAGGCTCTCCTCCGCTAAATATCATGATCTTAAACCCTGCTTTGGCAATTTGCTCCAGCAAGAGCTTGGCTTCAGGGGTATTCAGCTCATCTTCAGCCTTGCAGCCTGCATCCCGATAGCAATGATCGCAATACATGTTGCACGCGTTAGTTGTATTCCAGGATACTATCATTTCATTCTCCTTTGTGCAGGTTATTCAGCCCTATTTCTTCATCGGTTAAATAGCAAGAGGGATCTGATTCCCAAAAGTCTCCGGTAATTGCTTCCGCTCTGGTTCGGAAATTTCCATTGCAGTTATCCAAATACCTGCATTGGGCACATCTGCCTTTTAAGAGTAATTTGCGATCCTTTAAGCCGGCCAGTATCGGATTTTTCAGATCGCTCCATATCTCACCGAATCTCTTTTCCTTTACATTGCCAAATATATAATACTGAGTAAACTGATCCGGATGCACATTTCCCAAATGGTCTACTGCAGCAAAAGCGATTCCCGAACGGTTACCGCCGTTAAGAGAAATAAGCTTTTTGATTTTTTCAGCCTGAACCGGATCATCCTCAAGTGCCTTCAAATACAGATATACCCCGTCACAATGATTATCTACGGTGAGAATTTCCTTTTTCAGCCCCCTCTGTTCAAAATCACGAGCCCGCTGAATAATGATGTCCATAGCTTGCCTTGATTCTTCCCGGGTTACATCTTCGCCCATAATATTATGGCCTCGCCCGGAATAAACAAGGTGATAGAAACAGACCCGGTCGATTTTTTCCTCCTCGATAAAATCAAAAATCCGATCTAAATCTTGGAGATTATGGCGATTAATCGTAAATCTCAACCCGACCCGCTGACCGGCCTCCACACAATTTCGAATTCCCTCCATCGCTGCCTGAAAGGCTCCTTTTTTGCCGCGAAACAAATCATTGGTCTTGCGCAGGCCATCCAAAGATATCCCGACATAACCAACGCCGAGATATCTGATTTTTCGTGCCACATCAACTGAAATCAGCGTGCCGTTGGTTGATATGGTCGGTCGTATCCCCAGCGATTTTGCATATGCGCCTAATTCAAAAATATCAGCTCGCATCAAAGGCTCTCCCCCGGAAAACAATAAGACAGGAACGCGAAACTCTGCCAGATCAGCAATAAATTTTTTTGCCTCTTCTGTGCTCAGTTCGCCCTGATATTGCCTGCTGTCTGAATCCATATAGCAATGCCGGCAGAGCAGGTTGCAAGTTCTGGTACAATTCCAGACAACTACAGGGCCATCTTCAGTTGTCACTCCATTTCTGGCTGCTCTCGATGCCTGATTATAGCGAAGACAATCCCCAAAATACTCAGTAGAAAAAAGAAGCTTTGTAACACTTATCATGTTTGCCCTCCTAAGCCAAGCTATGAATTCTGTTAGTTTTCAAAGTTCTTGCAAACCTCCTGAAACGATTTTTCCTTCATTGAAAAAACACAAAAACCGACCTTATTTGGTTTGGTCGGTTACGCTACCAGCTCAGTACGAGGAATAAGCGTCCAAATGCTCCCTCGCATTCATAGCTCCCATGTCCTAGTACATATTTTGGCAAATCACATTTATTTTATTATATGTCTCATGTCAATGTTTTACAACGATTAATTTTGATTCTGTCATTCCCGGCCAACATATAAAATTTGTCTTATCTTTCGTGAGGGATTGCCTTCATCAGTTCGTTAAAAACCATTGATAAAGATCAGGATCATTATAAGCCTTAACCCAGGAATCATGACCGACATCCGGATAAACAGTAAAGCGAATATTACCGCCTTGCTCTTTTACAGCCCTAACCATTATTTGCGATTGTTCCAACGGTACGATATCATCTTTGGCTCCATGAAAGGCCCATATTGGGATATCTTTCAAAACGGGAGCCCACTGCGGGTCTCCCCCGCCGCAAACAGGGGCGACGGCCGCAAATTTTTTGGGGTGTTGCGCTGCAAGCAGCCAGGTACCATAACCTCCCATACTCAAACCGGTGAGATAAATCTTTTGCGGATTAACATTATATGTTTCCTCAATCTCTTCCAATAACAGCATCAGTATTTCAGCCTGTTCATTCCAGCGGCTGTCTTCCGGACACTGCGGGGAGATTGTTATAAACGGAAAATCCGCAACCTCCTCCACTATCTTCGCTATACCGTTTCTCTTGACAATTTCCAAATCGGTTCCGCGCTCTCCGGCGCCATGCAAAAACAGGATCAGAGGCCAGCGTCTTTCTTTTTCCTTTTCTATATAATCCTCAGGCAAAAACAGCAGATATTTCAGATGCGTAAGAGAAGTTTTTCCCGGGAGTTCTCTTGAGAAATTCCTGGCAATTTGTTTCAAATTTTTTCCCTCCTTCTTTTTAGTGTCCTGTTTTCAACGAAGATACTGGTGCAGCAGGTAATTTAGACCTTAAAGGATAATGTCCATAGTTCATTAAATTATGCAGAAAGTAGAATAATTGTTTGGGGTACAGGAGGTCTGCCGTTCAAACTGCTATAGTATCCAGTTGTATGCAAGGGCATCCGAACTTCAGCCGAATGCCCTTATAGATAGCAACATTGTTTTCCATTAGATTCTCCTGTAAGCAAATACAATTAAAGGACTCTTAAAATTTCTCGCTAATTAACTACTTTTTTTGGCTCCATTCTTTCATCATCTGGATTTTGCTTTCGACAGCTTTAGTCTCGGCCTTTAAGTCTTCCAGATAAGCTTCCAATTTGGCTATTTCCTCTTCCTTAGTAAAGAACTGCCGGCAGAAATGCCCATAACCGTATCCTTCTCCATGCCCGCGAAAACCTTTCATTTTTCTCACCTCCTTTCCGTGGTCTAACCGCAGCTTAATATTTTTAGCGATCTCGCTCAAGAATCTTAAGCAATTAGGAGTTTAACAATATAGCCACTTTCAATAAAATGTTAAGCTTACTTCAGGAGTTCCTTCATCTTATCGAATTCTTCCTTGTAGATTTCGCTCTTATTAAGGCACATTTTCAGTATATCTAAAAGCGTTTGTGTCATTCTTGATCCGGTTATCTTAAGGAAGTGGGTCAACAGCCATACTATAAAAACTGCTATTAATACCCATCTTGGGACAGTATATCACCCTCAAAACCCAGAAACCAATCTATTTGGCCGGTTATGCTGCTAACTCTTTACGGGGAAAAGCGACCAAATGCAACCCCATCTTCATGCCAGCAATTAGAAACCTATCATCGCCCCGAACTTGGAATAAACTTCTTTTACTAACTCGCCGGACTTCGGATTTCCCCAATCATGCATCCATTCCGATACCAGTGACTCAACTGTAATTGGAATAACTCCCGCCTGCAACATTCTTTTTATTCCATAGAAATGTGCTTCAGGAGTTGAGTCACCTGCCGCATCTATAAGCCCATAGACTTCATAACCCTCTTTTATGGCATGCAGAGCAGTATAGGTAAAACACATACTTGTCCATAAGCCGGATACAACAATCTTCTTTCTCTCTATTTTTCTGACTGCATTCAAAACACTATCTTCCTCTAAAGCATCAAAGCTGGGCATCTTTCTAGCATGTATTTCTTGTGCAGGAAACAACTCAGAAATCTCACTCATGAACTCCCCGTTAAACTGGGGATTTATTGTTGACATAATAACTGGAATATTTAAAATTCTGGCAGCTTTTGCCGCACAAAGTGCAGCATTTCTTATTCTCGGCTTGTCTCCGGAACCGACACCCTTGAACATTGCGGACTGGTAATCAACTAAGAGCAGGCAACTGTTTTTATC
>DATMYJ010000136.1:0-3053 GCA_035561015.1 Desulfitobacteriaceae bacterium
CTACTCTTCCCTGACCATCTGTCAAACGGCCATCATCCAGAAGCTGTAAAAGAACATTAAAAATATCGCTATGCGCTTTCTCCACCTCATCCAGAAGCAGAACAGTATAGGGACGTCTGCGTACAGCCTCGGTTAATTGACCCCCCTGTTCATAACCGATATAACCAGGAGGAGCGCCAATTAAACGGGAAACAGAATGTTTCTCCATATATTCGGACATATCAATCCTGACCATTGCCTGCTCATCGTCAAATAAGAATTCAGCCAGGGCTCTGGCCAATTCCGTTTTACCCACTCCTGTCGGGCCCAGAAAAAGAAAGGATCCCAACGGACGGTCAGGGTCTTGCAGACCGGCTCTGGCCCGGCGAACAGCATCAGCTACAGCCCGAACCGCTTCATCTTGACCAATAACCCGCTGATGTATGCGTTCTTCCATATGCACAAGTTTTTGCATATCACTTTCCAGCATTTTGGCAACCGGAATATGAGTCCAGATAGCAACAACTTCAGCAACATCCTGTTCATCAACTTCCTGTTTAAGCAAGGTGTCTTTTTTGGTTCTGATGCCCTCTTCAGCTTCCTTTAGTTCTTTTTCCAGTTTAGGCAGTATGCCATATTGCAGTTCTGCGGCTTTATTGTAGTCCAACTGCTGCTGCGCCTGTTCCATGAGTGTCCGGGAACGATCAATTTCCTCTTTTAAGCGCTGAATTCGCACCAGAACTTCCCGTTCTGCTTGCAATTGAGCCTCCAGAGCCGAACGCTCTTCTTTAAGATTGGCCAATTCCTCCTCAATTTTGGCAAGTCTTTCCTTACTCGGCTCGTCTTTTTCTTTTTTCAGTGCTTCCCGTTCTATTTCCAATTGCATGACCCTGCGCTTGATTTGGTCAAGTTCATAAGGATCACTAGTTATTTCCATGCGCATCCTGGCAGCGGCTTCATCAATCAGATCTATAGCCTTATCCGGCAGAAAACGGTCACTTATATAACGGTCGGAGAGCACCGCTGCCGCAATAATGGCACTGTCTGTTATTCTAACTCCATGATGTGTTTCGTAACGTTCTTTCAGGCCGCGCAAGATTGATATGGTATCCTCAACGCTGGGTGCCTCCACCAAAACTAATTGGAAACGTCGTTCCAAGGCAGCATCTTTTTCTATGTGTTTCCGATATTCGTCAAGAGTAGTAGCTCCAACCAAGCGCAGTTCACCTCGTGCTAACATAGGCTTAAGCATATTACTGGCATCCATTGCCCCCTCAGCCGCTCCGGCACCCACAACAGTATGAAGCTCATCGAGGAAGAGAATCACATCATCCCGATCCTGAACTTCTTTCAGGACAGCTTTTAGCCTTTCTTCAAATTCACCGCGGTATTTTGCTCCGGCAATCAAGGCACCCATATCTAAAGCAATTACTTGTTTATTTTCTATTGCTTCCGGAACATCCCCCCGGACTATGCGTTGGGCCAGGCCCTCAACGATTGCCGTTTTGCCGACCCCTGGTTCCCCAATGAGGACAGGATTATTTTTGGTGCGTCTTGATAAGATTTGGATCACCCGCCGGATTTCTTCATCCCGGCCAATTACGGGATCAAGCTTACCCCGGCGGGCCAATTCCACCAGATTCCGGCCATATTGTTCGAGAGCAGCGTAGGTTCCTTCAGGATTAGCACCTGTCACACGTTGAGTTCCTCTGACTTCCCGCAAAGCAAGCAGCAATTTTTCTCGGGATAAGCCGCTTTGTTTAAGGATCTGTTCTGCTGCACCTCCTGCTTTATCTAATAAAGCTAACAAGAGATGCTCTGTACTGACATATTCATCTCCAAAAGGAGCCATTTCATCATGGGCAGCAACCAAAACTTTACGTAAACGCGGAGAAATACTGATTTGGACATTGGCACCGCTGATACGAGGCAGACGCTGTAATTCCTGGTTAACCTTCAGCAGTAAAACACCGACAGCAATATTCATTTTATTCAGAACCTGGGGAACAACGCCATCTCTTTGTTCTAATAACGCAAATAAAAGATGTTCGGGTTCAACCTGGCTGTTGCCGTTACGTTCTGATAAGGCCTGAGCATTAACAATTGCTTCCTGAGATTTTTGAGTGAAACGATTAGTATCAAAAGCCATGCAGATACCCCTCCTCATTAATTCAGACTACCCTAAGGTTATTGCTTTCTTTTTTCGGCTAGTTGTTTCAGGGTATTCAATTCTGTTTCTGTTATATTTTCCGGTAAGACAATTTTTATTTGGGCATAAAGATCCCCTTGAGACTTTGGCTGTCCCAATTTGGGCATTCCCTTACCCTTCAGGCGGAATTTTTTCCCGCTCTGGGACATCGGGGGGATTTTAAGGAGTATTTCACCACTCAGAGTTTTAATACTTATTTCACCGCCAAAAATTGCCGTATAAAAATCTACAGGAATATCCATTTTTAAATCATCATTTTCTCTGACAAAGCGGGGATCGGCTTGCACATTGATCGTCAGGTATAGATTTCCGCTTGGTCCGCCGCCACTGCCTGGTCGGCCTTGCCCGCTCAGACGAATTCTGGAACCAGTCTGCACTCCTTTAGGAATTTTAGCTTCGATTTTTTTATCACCAATTTGGATGACCCTACTGGAACCATGAAACGACTCTTCCAGGGTAATCGTCAATTCAGCTTCCGTATCCTGTCCGGCTTTTGGCCGGCGTACGCCGCGCCTCCGGTTGATGGTCTGATATTCGTCTTCACCAACCCTGCTGCCCATTCCAAAAATTGTGGAGAAAAAATCCGAGAAACCGCCAGTCATATCGTCCATGCCGCCATAATCGCCAAAAATATCGGCAAATTCTTCAGGGGTCATAGTTCTCGCCTGTCTCCCTGTTCCCGGGCTTGCCTGCCAACGATTCCAGTCAAAATTTTCGCGTCCGCCCTGTTGTTGCCACTGCTGATAGTTTTGACGAAGTTCATCATATTTTTTCCGGTTTTCAGGATCACTTATGGCTTGATAAGCCTCGGTTACTTCTTTAAATTTTTCCTCAGCTTTTTTATCACCAGGGTTAACATCAGGAT
>DATMYJ010000137.1:0-8695 GCA_035561015.1 Desulfitobacteriaceae bacterium
TAATTATGTGAAGACGATAATAAAATAATTATTGCTGAACTTAAACATTGGACATCAAATTTGAGGGGGTATAGATATGGATAGAATATTTACTATGGAATTTGCCCGGGTAACTGAAGCGGCTGCTTTGGCTGCAGCACGCTGGGTCGGGCGGGGAGATAAGATTGCAGCCGATGATGCGGCAGTGGAAGCTATGCGGGCTGTTTTCGATACATTGCATATCAGCGGCACAGTGGTTATCGGAGAAGGGGAAATGGATGAAGCTCCTATGCTTTACATAGGTGAGTGCTTGGGTAACGGTGATAAACCCGAACTGGATATTGCCGTAGATCCTTTGGAAGGAACAAATATTGTAGCTAAAGGACTGAACGGAGCAATAGCTACCTTAGCTATTGCTGACAAAGGTGTACTGTTGAATGCGCCTGATATGTATATGGACAAAATTGCCGTTGGTCCGGCGGCGGTGGGACGTGTTCATCTGGACGCCCCGGTGCGGGAGAATTTAAGGAATTTAGCAGATGCTTTAAATAAAGAAATAAATGATCTGACAGTGGTGATTTTAGACCGGGCGCGTCATCGGAAACTCATACAGGATGTCCGGGATTGTGGGGCCCGGATCAGACTGATTACCGATGGAGATGTTTCGCCTGCTGTGGCCTGTGCTATTGAAGGCACAGGTATAGATATGATGATCGGAATCGGCGGGGCCCCGGAGGGGATATTGGCCGCAGCAGCTTTACGCAGTGTTGGCGGAGAAATGCAGGGGAGGCTTTGGCCGGAAAATGACAGCGAGATCGCCAGGGCCAAGGCTATGGGCATTGAAGATATCAATAAATTATTGACCTTGAATGATATGGTTAAAAGTGAGGATGTTTTCTTTGTAGCTACAGGGATTACAGAAGGACATCTCTTGAAGGGTGTAACCTTTACCCAGGAAGGGGCTATAACCCATACCATAGTCATGCGGGGGAAAACCGGTACAGTGCGCTTCATTGAAGCCAGACACTGTTTCGCCAAGAAACCTAAGAATATGATTAAAGGTGTCCTCTTGACCTCTGACTGCTTATTATGCTAGAATGTTTAAAGTTAACCAATCTGATGCTGATAAATATTGGCTGGTTCAGTCTTGACTGACTATTGTTCCCAAGGGAAAGAAGGTGACTTCATGAAAGAAAAAATTCATCCTAAATACGAGGAAACTACCATTACCTGTTCTTGCGGTGAGGTAATCAAAACTGCCAGCACCAGGAAGAATATTAAAGTGGAAATTTGTTCGAAATGTCATCCCTTTTATACAGGTGTTCAGCGTTTTGTAGACACGGGCGGACGAGTTGATCGCTTTAAAAAGAAATACGGGATGTAATAACAACGGTGCAAGTCGTTGTCGAGTAAAAAGCAGAGCGCTCGCTCTGCTTTTTACGTAATACAGTGAAGTAGTATAATATTCGAAGCACCAAGGCTGATGTTCAGGTCCAGCGGTCCTGGTTGAGGAATGGAACAGACAAGCTTCGGATACGAAAGGTGGGTGCTTGCATGAATAGACCTGTTCAGTATGGAGGACAAGCTGTTATTGAAGGAGTTATGATGAGGGGCCCGCGGGAATATGCTGTGGCCGTTCGTTTGCCAAACGGCGAGATTGAGGTCTCCCGTCAGGCGGTAACTACCTGGACTTCCCAGCCTTTATTAAGACTGCCTGTATTGCGCGGTTTTGCCGCTCTGATCGATTCTTTGGTACTGGGAATCAAGGTGCTGACTTTTTCCGCTAACAAAGCTGTGGGTGAAGATGAAGAAGAACTGGGATTTTTGGAAATTTTTCTGACTATCTTGCTGGCCTTGGGTTTGGGAGTTTTATTGTTCGTAGCTTTGCCTACCGGCGCTGCCCATTTGTTGGAGGGGAAGGTGCAGGGTGTTTTCTGGCAGAACCTATTGGAAGGCGGTATTCGCTTGCTGGTATTTCTGCTCTATGTGGTCCTGATTTCGCGGCTTAAGGATATTCAGAGAGTTTTCCAGTATCATGGCGCCGAACACAAGGTTATTTACAATTATGAGTCCGGGCAGGAGCTGACTGTAGAAAACTCCCGCAGATTCACGACTCTGCATCCCCGCTGTGGCACGAGTTTTTTGCTGATAGTTGTGGTAGTGAGTATATTTGTCTTTGCTTTTCTGGGCCTGCATCCTTTGTGGTGGAGGATCGTATCGCGGATTTTGTTAATGCCGGTGGTAGCTGGTATAGCTTACGAAATACTGAAATTCAGTGCGCTCCATTTGGAGTCACCTTGGCTTAATTGGTTGATTGTACCTGGTTTGTTTTTGCAGAAATTGACAACCCGCGAGCCGGATGATGCTCAGATTGAAGTAGCTCTGGCCGCTCTGGGCGGGGTTTTGGAATCGGGACAGGAACTGACTTGATGCTGGCTGCCGGGTTGGGAATTGACGTGCCAGGGGTTGACGTAAAATATTTGAGGTGTAGGAAATGTTAGATAAATTACAGGAAATTGAAGGAAGGTACGATGAACTCAGTAACCTTCTCAGCGATCCGGAAATGATTGCAAATCAGAGTGAATGGCAAAAGTATGCCAAAGCTCAGGCAGCTCTTGCAGACATTGTCGCTAGTTACAGGGAATATAAGGAAAATTTACGACAATTGACAGAAACTGAAGACCTTTTGACAGAAAACCTGGATCCTGAATTACGGGAGATGGCTGAATCAGAGCGGATGGATTTACTCCAACACTGTTCGGAACTGGAGAAAGTTATAAGGTTCCTCTTGCTGCCCAAAGATCCTAATGATGAGAAAAACGTTATTATGGAGATCAGGGCCGGGGCCGGTGGAGAAGAGGCGGCTCTGTTTGCCGGTGTTTTATATAAAATGTACTGTCGTTATTCAGAACAGCAGGGTTGGAAAACGGAACTTCTAAGTGCCAGTTATACGGACATCGGCGGATTTAAGGAAATAATTTTCTTGATAGATGGTGCCGGAGCTTATAGTAAACTTAAATTTGAAAGCGGCGTCCATCGTGTTCAGCGTATTCCGACCACTGAGTCTGGGGGAAGAATCCATACTTCCACTGCGACAGTGGCGGTACTGCCTGAAGCTGAGGAAGTAGATGTGGAAATTGGGCCCAATGACCTGCGAATCGATATTTTTTGCTCCAGCGGACCCGGCGGACAATCTGTTAATACAACTCAGTCGGCAGTGCGAATTACTCATCTGCCGACCGGGCTGGTTGTTTCCTGCCAGGATGAGAAATCTCAGCTTAAAAACAAAGATAAGGCTTTGCGTGTTCTGAGGGCCAGGCTGCTGGAAAAAGTACAGGAAGAGAAGACTGGTGAACAGGCTTCCGAACGGAAAAGTCAGGTTGGGACGGGAGACCGCAGTGAAAGGATCCGGACTTATAATTATCCTCAGGGCCGGGTTACAGATCACCGTATCGGTTTGACTCTCCATCGCTTGGAGGCAATTCTGCAGGGTGATCTGGAAGAAATTATTCAGGCGCTGAACATGTCAGACCAAGCTGAACGTTTAAAGGCGGAGGTCAAATGAAGGTTTTACAACTGCTCTGTGAAAGTACTGTCCTGCTAGAGGCCGCCGGTGTGGCCGGGGCGCGTTTTGAGGCAGATTTATTGCTGGCATCAGTACTGGGTCTGACCCGGTCCGAGCTGTATTGCGATTTTGAGCGGTTTTTAACTGAAACTGAGATCAGGGACTGCCAGGGACTGGTTGTCCGTCGCCAGAGCAGGGAGCCGCTGCAATATATCCTCCAGCGCCAGGAATTTATGGGACTGGATTTTTATGTTGATGAGCGGGTACTGATTCCCCGGGCCGACAGCGAGATCCTGGTTGAAAAATTGCTGGAATTGCTGGACAATGATGAGGGGAATGCTTCTCCCCGAATCCTGGACCTCTGCACGGGCAGCGGGGCCTTGGCTATTGCCATTGCCTCTTTCCGGCCTCAGACTAAGGTAGTGGGAACAGACTTATCGGCTCCGGCCTTAGAGGTAGCTGCTGCCAATGCTGCGCGCCTGGGTGTACAGGTAGAGTGGCGCCAAGGCGATTTTCTGAGTCCTGCTGAGCGGGAACAGTGGGATTGGATCATTACCAACCCCCCTTATGTCTCCGCTAAGGATTACCAGGAATGTCAGCCGGAGATTTTTTTCGAACCTGACTCGGCTTTCCGGGGTGGTGTGGATGGTCTGGACTTCTACCGGCGCCTGGCCCTGGAGGTTCCGCCTTTATTGAAAACAGGGGGCAGGATCTTAATGGAGATCGGCTGGGACCAAGGTCGGCGGGTACAGGAGATTTTTGAAAATCAAGGTTATAAAACAAAAGTTTTTCCTGATATAGCCAGGCGGGACAGGGTTGTTTTAGTGGAGTGAAATAAATGAAGACTAAAAGAATATATATTGACCAAACAAATCCGGACTTAGAACTTTTGGCCGAGGCTGCTGATTTGCTGCGCAGCGGGGAAGTTGTGGCTTTTCCCACAGAAACTGTTTACGGTTTAGGGGCCAATGCCCTGGATGCCCGGGCTTGTGCCAAAATCTTTGAGATCAAAGGGAGACCGCCGGATAATCCTTTGATTGTTCATGTCGCTAACCGGACTATAGCTGATACTGTTATCGCTTCCTGGAACGAAGCTGCCGAGATTTGCATGCGAACTTTTTGGCCCGGGCCCCTGACCCTTGTTTTGCCCAAAAAAGCCGTGGTTCCTGCTGTGGTTACCGGCGGTTTGGAAACAGTGGCTATTCGCATGCCCAAGCATCCGGTGGCCCTGGCTTTGATCGAACTGGCAGGACTTCCCATAGCCGCTCCCAGTGCCAATATTTCAGGAAAACCGAGTCCTACCAGCGGAGAACATGTCTGGCAGGATTTAAAGGGCCGGATCAAACTAATAATTGATGCCGGCTGCTGCCAGGTTGGTTTGGAATCTACCGTGCTGGATCTCAGCGGCCAAATACCGACGATCCTCCGCCCGGGCGGAGTTACCAGGGAGGAACTGCAAAAGGTTTTGGGAGAAGTAGATGTTGATCAGCCGGCTCCCCACCAGGTTCCCAAAGCTCCCGGTATGAAATACCGGCATTATGCCCCCAATGGTGAGCTGCTGCTAATTTTAGGGCCGAATGAGAGAGCGATTGCCCGCATCCTGACAGAAACCCGGAAGGCTAAGGCCAACTCTAAAAAAGTGGCTATCCTTTGCACCGCCGAGAGCGCTCCCTTGCTGGAGAGCGGGCAGCCGGACTTGCTTTTTGTGCTCGGTTCGCAAAAACAGCCGGGGGAGGTTGGCGCCAATCTCTTCCGGGGACTGAGATTATGCGATGAACAGGGAATCGAGGTTATTCTGGCAGAGGGAGTAGAAGAAAGCGGGCTGGGGATGGCGATAATGAATCGCCTGCAAAAAGCTGCCGGCCAGAAGATCATCAGAGTATAGATACAAACTGCAGCAGATGACAACTGCTGTTCTTTTTCAGAAGCTTTTAAGGAGAAATGGGTTAATGAGTGCAAAATTGCTTTTTATTTGTACCGGAAATACTTGCCGCAGCCCAATGGCTGAAGGGCTGGCCCGGGTCATTTTTGGCTGGGAAGAGGTAAGATCGGCAGGCCTGGCAGCCAGGGATGGCTTGGGCGCCAGTGCTGAAGCAGTCGCTGTAATGCAGGAAATGGGGATAGACTTGAGTGGCCATCGCTCGCAAAGGATTACCGCGGAACTGATGTCCTGGGCAGACTGGATTATACCTGTGACTTTGGCTCACGAATACAGGCTGTGTCTGCTCTATCCTCAATACAGCACTAAGCTGCGCTATTTAGGAGCCTGGGGTGAGCAGAGGCGTGATATTGAAGATCCCTGGGGTGGCTCGCTGGAATCTTACCGCCAAAGCGCCCAAACTATTTCGGAATTATTGTTGTCAGTAAAGGAAAAGCTGTCCTGACAGAAGGCAGCAGTTGGCGCTGGAGTTTTGTGAAATATTTAATTTAAAGTAGTGGCATAATATTGAGAAAGAGTTTAAACTAGGTAAGGATAATATCTATGCAACTGGTTATTATGACTCGGATCTTTTGCTGTTTCAGGCCTCAGGGATTTTTCAGGCAGGGATTTGTCGTAATTTGTAGAATGAGTAGAATGATATGTGAGGAAGAAGAGCGGGGGTGTTTTCTTGGCAAGAATTGCCTTGGGAGCGGATCATGGCGGTTTTCAGCTGAAAGAAGAGATCAGCAAATATTTGCAAAGCCAGGGGTACGAGGTACTGGACTGCGGCACAAACTCAACCGATGCTGTTGATTATCCGCGTTTTGGCTTTGCAGTTGCCCAAGCTGTCCTTAATGGTCAGGCAGATTATGGTATTACTGTATGCGGTACAGGACAGGGAATTGCCATATCAGCTAATAAATTGTCCGGAATCAGAGCAGCTGTATGTACAGAAGCTTATTCTGCCCGCATGGCCCGGGAACATAATAATGCCAATATCCTTGCTTTAGGTCAGCGTGTTACCGGCATCGGACTGGCTTTAGATATTGTGGATGTCTTTCTTCATACTGACTTTGCCGGGGGCAGACACAGTAAACGCCTGGAGCTGATTGCAGCGCTGGAACGCGGGGAGAAAATTTAGGAAGGTGGAATAAGGTAAACCGTGACGGAGAAAACCGAGCAATCAGAGCAATGGATTTTGGAGTTGACCGATTGCTGGCATAATATTCTAAAACAATTCTTTACTAAAGTTAAACTGCGGCCTAAGCAAATCCTGGTTTTGGGTTGCAGCACCAGTGAAGTCAGGGGCCGACAAATCGGCCGGGGCAGCAGTCTGGCAGTGGCAGAAGCATTATTGCCGCCTTTACTGAAATGGGTTGACAGATATGATGTCTTTCTGGCTGTGCAGGGCTGCGAGCATATCAACAGGGCTTTAGTGGTTGAAGAAGCCTGTGCAGATTATTATAAACTGGAACAGGTCACTGTTTTGCCTGCCCTGGATGCCGGGGGGGCTATGACGGTCCAAGCCTGGCAAAGTTATGCAGCTCCACAGATGGTCGAATTACTGCGGGGACATGCCGGGATCGATATCGGAGACACCTTTATTGGGATGCATCTGAAACCTGTTGTTATCCCGTTGCGCCTGCAGGCCTGGACTTTAGGCCAGGCTCATATTACGTTTGCCTGCACTCGGCCTCGTTTAATCGGCGGTGCTCGGGCAGCATATCCGTAAGTGGAGGTTCGAAGTCTGTTATAATGAAGTTCTAAGTCCGGTATTTGGGGGGTTGAAAATCAGGCTGGGAACCTTGGGTTTTCAGCAGAAAAATCAAGTGAGTGCCAAGCTAACAGGTATTGGTAAGTACGGCCTCAGATTACTGTTTTTAGGAGTGTGGATAAGACAAAATGGATTACATCAAACAATGGATTCTGGCTCAGGATCCCGAAGTAGCCCGGGCAATTGAGCAGGAGGAAATACGTCAGAAGTATAAGATTGAGATGATTGCTTCAGAGAATTTTGTCAGTCGGGCGGTTATGGCTGCTCAGGGATCTGTACTTACCAATAAATACGCTGAAGGGTATCCGGGCAAACGTTATTACGGCGGCTGTGAATATGTAGACATAGTCGAGGATCTGGCCCGGGAGCGGGCTAAAAAGCTTTTTGGCGCTGAACATGCCAATGTTCAGCCCCATTCCGGGGCCCAGGCCAATACAGCAGTCTATTTTGCGGCATTGAAACTGGGTGATACGGTACTGGGGATGGATTTGACGCACGGCGGACATTTGACTCACGGCAGCCCGGTCAATATCTCCGGAATGTATTATAATTTCGTTCCCTATGGTGTGGATCCAGAGACAGAACAGCTGGATTATGATCAAGTACGGCTTTTGGCCCAGCAGCACCGTCCTAAATTAATTGTGGCCGGGGCCAGTGCTTATCCCCGGATAATCGATTTTGCCAGACTCAGAGAAATTGCCGATGAAACCGGATCACTGCTTATGGTCGATATGGCCCATATTGCCGGACTGGTGGCCACAGGAATCCATCCCAGCCCTATTCGCCATGCCCATTTTGTGACTACGACAACACATAAAACTTTGCGCGGTCCCCGGGGCGGAATGATACTTTGTCCTTCCGAATATGCCCAAAAGATTGATAAGGCAATATTTCCGGGCATACAAGGCGGGCCGCTTATGCATGTTATTGCTGCCAAAGCTGTAGCTTTTGGGGAAGCTCTGCAGCCCGAGTTTTCCCTGTACCAGCAGAGCACAGTAGAAAATGCCCAGGCTTTAGCCCAGGCTTTGAGTGCCCGTGGATTTCGTTTGGTTTCAGGGGGAACGGATAACCATTTGCTGCTCCTGGATGTGCAGACCAAAGGGTTAACCGGTAAAGAAGCCGAATTTATTTTGGATGAAGTTGGTATTACCGTTAATAAAAACACGATTCCTTTTGATAAGGCCAGCCCCTTTATAACCAGTGGCATACGTATCGGGACCCCGGCGGTCACCACCAGGGGAATGACTCCGGAGGCCATGGAGAAAATAGCTTTGGCTATAGATCTGGCCTTGACTTCCAGAGAAAATAATGCTCCACGGCTAGCCGAAGCCAAACGAATTGTCGAGGATTTATGCCGGGAGTTTCCGTTATATCAGAATATCGGCTAAAATTGAATAGCTGCTGTAAATCTGCTATCTGTAGGATTGTAAATATACTGTGCTAAACAGTGATAAAT
>DATMYJ010000138.1:0-4435 GCA_035561015.1 Desulfitobacteriaceae bacterium
CTTCTAATTGCTTTATTTAGATACTCCTCTTTACCTGGGTACTGGAACTTTAACGATAAAGTCCACGTATTCAGGTGTTTTTAGTTACCGGGAATTTATTTCGGCATATCGAGTCATCATAAAGTGTTCTTAACACTCTGAATCATCTTGAGGGTGTCCGAAGCCTGAAGTCAGGAAGATTTGCTTAATCCTCATCCTCCTCATCTTCCTCATTACTTTCATCAGTTTCTATTTGGATTTTTGCTTTTTCTTCATAATCTTCGTAATCCTCATCCTCATCTTCCTCATCATCGTCTGCCTGCTGAACCATTTCGGCATATTCATTTTCCAAATCAAACCTGATTTCTTCTCCGTTCAGATATTTTATTCTCACCTCTATAATTTCATTGTCTGCGGACAGGAGCTCAAGTATTTGCTCCAGCAATTCCTGCTTACCCATGTTACCTACCTCCCTAGACTTAGGACTATTTCATATTTCACTTACGATTCTACTGCTGCAGGACGATCTTTGTCAAAAAATTCCTGCCGGTATATTTTGTCCCAATTCCATATTCTCCCTAAGCCGGAGATCAGATTAATCTCCGGCTTAGGCTATTCTTGTGCTTTAACAGACAATAATCCAGGAAAGGGGAGAAGGCTCGGGGCAGGATGCCCTTGAGATAAGCGCTACATATGCCGTAATTGACTATGGGAACCCCGGCTGTTGGAGCTGCCTCTATCCGGGAAAGCATTTCCCGGCAATTGATTATTTGTAATATTTCGGTTTTTGATAAGTTAAAGTAGTCATGATAACAATGACTGCAATATGTCTGCGGATCAGCCACGAAGGCCTTTCCGCAAACAAATGCTATTTAAATTACTTACCAGAAGCTCTTTACAGGAAGTTTCTACAAGATTATTTTGTTTTTGGCCTGGTAATGGGTATGCAGTAACTCGTGGGATTTATGGCCCAGGGGTTCATGCAGGAAATCCTTATAAAGAGCCGCTACTTCAGTATTCAGATGTGATTTTCTGACGGCGCAGGCTTGGTCCTCTACATAGATGGCTTCGATGCGTTCGAGACGTTTCTTATTGGCCTTGGTTATCGGCTGACCGCCGCCGCCGACGCAGCCGCCCGGGCAGGCCATGATTTCCACAAAATGATAGGGGGCTTCACCAGCCCTGACCAGATCCATAACTTTGCGGGCATTGCCGAGGCCGTGGGCGATGGCCACTCTGACTTCGGTTCCTTTCAGATTAACTGTCGCTTCTTTAATGCCCTTAAAACCGCGGACTGCAGTAAAGTTGACATCTGCCAGGGTGTCTCCTGTCACAACCTCGTAAACAGTGCGCAGGGCGGCTTCCATAACCCCGCCGCTAGCTCCGAAGATTACGGCCGCTCCGGTATATTCACCCATCCAGGGAGAAAACTCGGCCGGTGCCAGTTTAGTAAAGTCAATACCGCTCATACGGAAGAGACGGCCAATTTCCCGTGTGGTTAGAACCACATCGACATCCCGGAACCCGCTGCTCTTCATTTCCGGACGGCTGGCTTCAAATTTCTTGGCTACACAGGGCATGATGGAAACCGAAAAGATTTTGGAGGGCAGAATGTTCATTTTGTCTGCCCAGTAAGTCTTGGCCAGAGCTCCGAACATCTGCTGGGGAGATTTGCAGGTCGAGAGATTTTCCAGCAGGTCGGGATAGAAAGTCTCACAGAAATTGATCCAGCCAGGGCTGCAGGAGGTAAACATTGGCAGTTTGCCACCCTCCTTAAGACGCTTGAGCAGCTCATGGCCTTCTTCCATAATAGTCAGATCGGCAGTGAAATTGGTATGGAGTACGTGGTCAAAGCCAATCTGCCGCAGACCGGCTACCAGGACATCCATTGGTAAGTCCCCGGTAGGCATACCAATTTCTTCGCCCAAGGCCAGACGCACCGCCGGGGCAATTTGGGTGACAACCACGGTTTCCGGATCGGCAATTGCAGCCAGCAGTTTATCGATCTCCTCGATTTCACCGATAGCGCCCACCGGGCAGGCATGGATGCACTGTCCGCACATGATACAGGGGCTGTCGATCAGTTCTTTACCCAGAGTGGGGACTACCATGGACTTCTGGCCGCGCTTTTCCACGCCCAGGGCATGGACAGTCTGGATATCACTGCAGGCTCCTATACAACGGCGGCAAAGGACACATTTATCGTGATCCCGGAAAAGGGAAGGGGTAGAGCGGTCTTTGGCCAGGCCTCTGACTTGCAGTTCGAAGGGATTTTCCCTGATCAAATATTCAGCTGCCAGACTCTGCAGTTCGCAGTTTTCATTGCGCAGGCAATTGAGACAATCCTGGGGATGACTGGCCAAAATAAGTTCCAGGATGGTTTTGCGGGCTTCCAGCACCCGGGGGCTTCTGGTTTTAACGTTCATTCCTTCCGTAACGGGTTGGGAACAGGCTGCCTGGAGCAGGTTGCTGCCGGCTACCTCACAGACACACACCCTGCAGTTTGCTTTGACCGACTGGTCAGGATGATAGCAGAGGGTCGGGATATTGACCCCGGCCTCTTGGGCTGCCTGCAGGATAGTCGAGCCTTCGGGAACTGCTACTTTTATTCCGTCTATCGTAATATTTGGCATATATTTCACTCCTTTTTGCTCTTCCTGCTCTAATTCAGCCTGGCTTCATAGTCTGCAGGGAAATGTTTGAGGGCACTCATCAGCGGGGAAGGGGCAGCCTGTCCCAGGCCGCAGAAGCTGGAGCAGGACATTACCCGGCCCAGTTTGCTCAGGAGAGCCAGATCGGCTGCTTTGCCCTGACCGTTATTTATCTTATTCAGTAAATCGGACATACGAGCCGTGCCTTCACGGCAGGGGGTGCATTTGCCACAGGATTCATGGGCAAAAAACTTGGCGATCCGGGCAGTAACATCCACCAGATCGCGGCTTTCGTTCAGGACAAATACTGCTCCGGAGCCTAAGACTGCCCCGATTGTGCTCATTTCATCGAAGCCAATGGCAGTATCCAGCCGGTCGGCCGGGATAAAGGCCCCGGAAGTACCGCCGATCTGCACAGCTTTCAGTTGCTTGCCGGCCGTCAGACCGCCACCCAAGCCGTAGATAATTTCTCTGACTGTGGTATTGGTGGGAACTTCAAAGAAGGTCTTATTAACAACATCACCGGATAAGGTCAGAACTTTGGTGCCAGGATAGGAGGGTGTGCCGATTGCAGCGTACCAGGCGGCGCCCTTTTCCAGAATAAGCGGGATATTTACAAAAGTCTCGACATTGTTGACAATTGTGGGCTTGCCCCAGAGACCGCTGACCGGCGGGAAGGGCGGTTTGATGCGGGGTTCACCCGGCTTGCCCTCGATTGATTCAATAAGCGCGGTTTCTTCGCCACAAACGTAAGCGCCGGCCCCCATACGCACTTCCACGTCAAAATCTCCCAGGACACCTTTGTCTTTGGCCTGAGCTATGGCCTTCTTCAGAATTTCACCTGCTGCGGGATATTCTCCGCGGCAGTAGATAAAGCCCTTGTTGGCCGCAATAGCATAGCCGCAGACAGCCATGCCTTCCAGGAGAGAGTGGGGGTCATTTTCCATGATTAGGCGGTCCTTATAGGTACCGGGTTCACCTTCGTCGGCATTGCAGAGAACATATTTCTGGTCGGCTTGAGCCTGAGCAGCAAAATTCCACTTCAGTCCGCAGTTGAAACCGGCTCCGCCCCGGCCCCGGAGGTTGGAATCCTTTATCTCCCTGATCAGATCTGACTTGTTCATCCCCATTGCTTTTTTAAGGGAGTTGTAACCGCCTGTCGCCAGATAATCATCAATTTTCAGCGGATCAATTTTGCCTAAATTACGCAGGACAAGGCGCATTTCTTCGGCCATTGCTTCATCCTCCTATTTTATAATCAGGAATATCCGTTTTCCTGTTAATCATATCTTTTTCCTGTAGGGTTCCAGGATAGCAGTAATTTTTTCCGGCGATACGTCGGCGTAGGGTTTGCCGTTTATCGTAATCACGGGTGCAGCCTGACACTGGCCAACACATTCTGTAAATTCCAGGGTGAACAGGCCATCCGAGGTGCTGCTGCCCATGTTGATTCCCAGTTCTTTTTCCAGAGCAGCCACAACAGCGGCGGCCCCGGCAATGTGACAGGGAGCACTCTCACACATTCTGATCACATACTTGCCCCGGGGATTGACCGAGAACATGGAGTAAAAGGTGGCCACACTGTAAGCCTGCGCTGCCGGTATGCCGAAAACCTGCGCCGCCTGTATGATGGCTTCTTCGGGTAAATAACTGACCTTGTCCTGGATGGCATGAAAAGCTTCGATCAGCCCCCCAGGTATGTCCGCATAATCGGCTAGTATCTTCTGGTAGTCCATTTCCTTATCCCGCCTTTCTCTTATTGAGTTTTTTATTTGGAAACATGTAAACATGTTCCTAATCAGACT
>DATMYJ010000139.1:0-9386 GCA_035561015.1 Desulfitobacteriaceae bacterium
GCCCTTCCTGGGATGATTTTATCGAATTAATATAGATAAAAGGATAAAAGTCCTGAAAAGAAAAAAGAGGATTACGGGAATGGCCGGGAGTACTACGCTCTCCATGGAGACAGGTTAGTTGTAATATCTGCCAGCAATCAAGAACGAGCTTCGCAGCAATTTTTAAGATGGCATAATGAAAATATGTATTTAGCATAGCTAAAACAGTCTTGAGTAGCTGCTTTTAAAAGCTGGTGCTCTAGTATTATTTCTTGGTGTGATGATAGGACTATTACAGAATAAGTAGAAAAGCTAAACTGAAATCGATGGCAAAAGTTGGGGAGGATTATATAATGACTGACAAAAAATATGAAGTAGAAATTTTTGATGGGGAATTAGATATCGGAGGGTGCAAATGAAAAACTACTACAGAATTATGTTAGGGCCAAAAAGTATATATGCTGAAGAGTGCTACAATGGTAATTTTATAGGGGCTGATTTCTTAGCCAATATCGATCTAACCGGGCAACTGCCGGACATATGGAGAGAATTTAACAAAAAATTTATCCCGGTTTACCTGCAGGATCAGCCAGATAAAACAAAAGTGTCTGCGGGATTAGCTTGTGGTATGTTATGGACAATCTCAAAAGGGATTGCAATTGGCGATATAGTTTTGTGTCCCAATGGCACTGGAAGTTATTATGTTGGTGAAATCCTGGATAATTACTCATACCATGCCAGTGAGATTTTACCTCATCGCAGAACCGTTAAGTGGTATCTGAAAACGATTGATAGATCATCGATGAGTGACGCTCTAAAAAATTCAACTGGTTCAATAGGAACCGTAAGTGATATAAGCCGGTATTCCGATGAAATCGAGAACCTTATCGCTGGTCTTAAACCGCCAACGCTGATTTCAACGGATGAGACAGTTGAAGATCCTGCTGTATTCGCACTAGAGAAATACTTAGAAGATTTCCTGGTACAAAATTGGAAACTAACAGAATTAGGCCAACAATATGATATTTATGAAGAAAATGGAGAACTAGTTGGTCAACAGTACCCAAGTGATACCGGCGCTCTTGATATTCTGGCTATAAGCAAAGATAAAAAAGCACTATTGGTGGTCGAGCTGAAGAAGGGCAGAGTCAGTGATAATGTCGTCGGTCAATACTACGATACATGGGTTATGTATCTGAAACACTGGCAGAAGAGGGACAAATTGTCAAAGGTGTCATAATAGGCTTGGATGATGATTTGCGGATCCGCAGAGCGTTATCAGTTGTCCCAAGTATAGAATTTTATCGTTATCAGGTAAGTTTTAAACTGTATAAATAGAAGGAATCAATGGGTAGTGATCAAAGAAGAAGACCTACTGACGGACTGACGGATACTGACGCTATTTTCTATATAAATTACTCGTTCAAAAATATTGTTTATAATAATAAAGAACTTCCGTCAGTAAACGTCAGTACGTCAGTAATTTGATTGGTTTAGAAAGAAAAGGTAAGTCTTTAGGAGGGATACATATTGATTAGCGAAAAAATAACTCTGTCACAACTTGAAGGCTTTCTATTTAAAGCAGCTGATCTCTTAAGAGGTAAGATGGATGCCTCAGAATTTAAGGAATTTATTTTTGGATTATTGTTTATAAAACGTTTATCTGATGAGTTTGACCGTAAACGCGAACAATTGCGAACAAAAGATTTCGCTCATTTAAAGGATCAGCCAGAACTTATCCAAGAGCTGCTTAAAGAAAAAACATCTTATGGGGAAACTTTTTTTGTTCCTGTGCGTGCCCGCTGGCATGAGTCCTGGATCGATGAGAATGGCGAAACCGTACCGGCGTTGAAGGATCTGAAACATGATATTGGCAACATGCTAAATAAAGCCATTGCTGCTGTGGAGGATGAAAATGATGCCTTGGCTGGGGTACTTAAAAATAATATTGATTTCAATGCGATCAAAGGGAAGACCAAGATCCCCGACCAGAAATGGAAGGACTTGCTTGATCATTTCAATCAGCCCAAATTCCTGCTGGTCAATGATAATTTCGAGTTCCCTGACCTACTTGGTGCTGCCTATGAATATCTGATCAAGTATTTCGCTGACAGCGCCGGTAAGAAAGGCGGCGAATTCTATACTCCTTCCGAAGTTGTGCGTCTGCTGGTCCAGATCACCAAGCCGGAGGCAGGTAACGAAATCTATGATCCGACGGTGGGTTCCGGCGGCTTTCTCATTCAATCTCATCAGTATGTGGAAGAGCAGGGCCAAGATCCGAATAACCTGGCACTTTATGGCCAGGACTCCAACGGCACTGTTTGGTCTATCTGCAATATGAATATGATTCTGCATAACATTACCCGTTTTACCATCGAAAATGGGGACACTTTAGAGGATCCGCAAATCCTGGAAAACGGTCAGATCAAGAAGTTTGACCGGGTGTTAGCCAATCCCCCATTTTCCCAGAACTATAGCCGGGCTAACCTGAAATTCCCGAGTCGCTTCCGCGAATGGTGCCCGGAAACTGGCAAGAAGGCCGACCTGATGTTTGTCCAACATATGCTGGCTAGTCTCAAGACTGACGGCCATATGGCAACTATCATGCCGCACGGTGTGCTCTTCCGCGGTGGTAAGGAAAAACTGATCCGCGAAATTTTCATAAATAATGATGAGATTGAGGCCATTATCAGTCTGCCCCCTGGTCTGTTTTATGGCACAGGGATCCCAGCCTGCGTAATTGTGGCTAATAAGAGTAAGCCTGATGTATTGAAAAATCAGGTTCTCTTAATTAATGCTGATCGAGAATATGCTGAAGGTAAAGCTCAAAATAAATTACGCCCGGAAGATATTGAAAAGATTGATTTTGTCTTCACGCATAAACGGGAAATTCCCAAATACAGTCGCTTGGTCAGCAAGCAGGAGATTGTGGAAGAACATGATTATAATCTCAACATCCGTCGCTATGTGGACAATACCCCCGATCCGGAACAGGAAGATGTACAATCTCATCTAATCGGCGGTATTCCTGAGGCTGAGGTGGCTGCCCGAGCTGAGGACTTTACCCGCTTTGGCTTGGACGCCCAGGCCCTTTTTAAACCTGCCCGGCCAGGATACCTTTCCTTTACGGATAATATTGAGACTAAACAGAATATCAAAACGGTATTGGAAGTTGATCCATCCTTACAGCAAACCTTAATCAAACACCACGAGGCTCTGGAAGCCTGGTGGCAGGTAGCTCAGGTTGATTTTGCAGGTTTACAGGATGGCAAGAAAATGCCTGAGGTACGCCATGAACTGTTGAATACAATTAAAGTTAAACTGATCCCTTTACAGGTCCTTGATGAATATAAGAGTGCTGGAGTGTTTGTGAACTGGTGGCAGCAGATCCGCTATGACCTTAAGACGATTATTTCAACAGGCTGGCATCATACTCTGATTCCGGACGACTACCTAATTGCTGCTTTTTTCCAAGCTGAAGCAGATGAAATTGAAGCTTTCGAAGTAGAGATCAGCGAGGCCCAGAGTGAACTTTCCGAAGCAGTGGAAACCGCTCAGGAAATAGCTGCCTATGAGCCGGAAGAAGGGGAAACAGTTACTACGACTGTGATTAAAAAAGCCCTGAAGGAAATGATCGACGATCTGAAAGGGAGTGCTGGCGAATCAGCACGCAAAGAACTGAAAAATCTGCGGGCACAGGAAAAAGCTATTACTACTATCGAAAATCGTATCAGGGATAGCAAGGCTGCTCTGAAAACTAAGAAGGATGAGCTGGATCTCAAACTCCAATTGAAACGTCTTGGCGGGGAAGATTTCAAAGTGGAAAACCAGGAAATGATTCGCCAGGTGGACGCCCAACTGAAGGGCTTTGATCCTGCCAACAAAGACGACAAAAAGAGGATTGCTGCCCTTAATAAGGATAAAGCTACCCTTCAAGCACGGATAGATAAAACCGATGGCATTATCGCTACTGTTGGAGGGCAATTGACTGGGGAAAGAGCGCAAGAACTGATTCTTAAAAAACTTTATGACATAATTGATCAGGAATTGAACCGTTATCTCAATGCTGAGAAACGTAGTTTGATTCAGATAGTCGAAAACTTTTGGGATAAATATGCTATTTCCAGTCGCGAACTGGAAAGCGAACGAGCTGAAACTCTAAAAACGCTGGATGGGTTTCTGAAAAAGTTGGGGTATTTGGCATGAAGACTGTGGACGGTTGGGTTGAAGTTAAAATTCGAGATATTATTGAATCCTCCATGCCTGGAGAATGGGGATTAGATGGTAACCCCGAGGATGGCATCCCCGTTTTGCGATCAACGAACTTTCGTAATAACGGAACTATTGATTATTCAGACATTGCTTATCGCAAAGTTAAAAAAGAACAGTTAAATAAACGTCTAATTGAACGAGGAACTATACTGATTGAAAAATCGGGCGGAAGCCCTTCTCAACCTGCGGGACGTGTCGTTTATTGCGACTGTGATTTCAATGGGACGGCATCTAATTTTATAGAGGTCGTAAAAGTCAAAGGTGATTTTTCGTCTCAATATATCGCATATCTACTCTACTATCTTTACCAAATCGGATTAGTCCTCAAATACCAGCAACAGACAACAGGAATTATCAATTTCAAGTTAAATGATTATTGGGAAGAAAAGGTGAATTGCCCATCATCAAAACCAGAACAAACCAAAATAGCAGAGGTCCTCTCAATGGTGGACCAGGCGATTGAACAGACAGAGGCCTTGATTGCCAAGCAGCAGCGCATTAAGACTGGCCTGATGCAGGATCTTCTCACCCGCGGTATTGATGAACACGGTAATGTTCGCTCGGAACAGACTCATAAGTTTAAGGATTCTCCGCTTGGAAGGATCCCTGTGGAGTGGGAAGTACAGCCATTGTCTTCTGTTGTGGATTTACAGGTCGGTTATGCCTTTAAAAGTTCATGGTTTTCCGGATATGGCATTCGACTGCTTCGTGGTGAAAATGTAGGTAATGGTAGGCCTGATTGGAAGGATCAGAAATGTCTGACTGATTCTATAGCTATCCAGTTCCAGGATTATGAACTCAGTGCAGGTGATTTAATAATAGGGATGGATCGAACATTTACAAAGCAGGGGTTCAAGGTTAGTTTGCTAGGAGATGAAGATGTTCCTAGCCTTCTAGTACAGCGAGTTGGACGGTTTCGGCCGTTGTCTATCCCTGACGGATTTATGCGATTGTTGATCATGTCACCTGCCTACCAACGTGAATTATTGCTTCAGCAAAAAGGTATGGACATACCGCACTTATCAAAAAGTGAAATCCTATCGCCGATTGTTCCAATTCCAAAATCGACTAATGAGATGACAACAATAGCGTCTCGAATACAGATGTTTCAGAGAGCAGAGCAGGATAATGCTGGACATCTCCAAAAACTCCGCTCCCTAAAAACCGCTCTCATGCAAGACCTTTTGACAGGCAGAAAACGCGTAACCCCATTGCTCAAAGATGAGGTGATAACCGGATGAAGCAGGATAAAACGCTCCCACACATAAAAATTGATGAGCGTAATCATGTTGAAAAACCTTTTCTTGAGCAACTTGCTGGATTGGGGTGGGATATTTTTGACCTTGATTCCAAGCAACAGCCTAAGGATAGTTATCGTCAGAGCTTTACCGAGGTCGTCTTGCTGCCGGTTCTCCGCGATCAGCTTAAGGTTATCAACCCCTGGTTGGCAGAGGATCAGGTAGAGGAAGTAATCAAACAGCTTACCGCCAGTTTCCCCGGCACCGGACTGATTGAAAATAATCAGCATATTTTCACCCTGCTGCTGGAAAACACCAGTGTCAGCGAAAACCGCCAAACCGGTGAGAAAAGCCCCACAGTGCGTTTTGTTGACTTCACGCACCAGGCCAATAACCGTTTTATTGCTATCTGCCAGTTCAAGGTGCGCATCCTGGGTACGGAATATCATATCATCCCTGATATTGTTTTGTTCTTAAATGGCCTGCCTGTGGCGGTAGTTGAGTGCAAATCCCCCAGGGTTAAAGATGCCATCCCTGAAGCTATCGACCAGCTCCTCCGCTATAGTGAACAGCGGGGAGATAAAGGAGAAGGCAGTGCGCCTCTGTTTTACTATAACCAGATTCTCATCGTGACCTGCCGCAACGAGGCTAAGTTTGGCACAATTACCACTCACAGTGAAAAGTATTTTTACCGCTGGGCCGATCCCTATCCCCGTACCGTGAATGACCTGGAACATGGGGCAAGCGGGCCTAACGATCAGCAACGGCTAATTGCCGGGATGCTGGACCGGAATAATCTCTTAGACCTCATCCGTACTTTTACCCTCTTTGGCACCAATGACAAGGGAGAGACGATCAAAATTGTGGGACGCTATCAGCAGTTTCGTGCTGTTAAATTGGGGGTTAAGCGCCTCTTGGAAGGCCAGACTCCGCGTGAACGGAGCGGGATTATCTGGCATACCCAGGGATCCGGCAAATCTCTGACCATGATGTTTATGGTAAGGGAAATGTACCGCCATGCCCAACTTTCCAACTGGAAGGTTGTCTTTATTACTGACCGTACCCAGTTGGAAGACCAGCTAACCGAAACCAGCCAGAGCATTGGCTTTACCGTCAAAGTAGCTGACAGCATTAACAAGCTTAAAGAGCTCTTGCGTACGGATTCCTCTGATCTGGTCATGGCCATGATCCATAAGTTTCGCGAAGCTGATCTGACTGAAACTTTCCCTCAACTCAACCCTAGCCAGCATATTCTGGTGATGACAGATGAGGCCCACCGCTCCCAATATGCGACGCTGGGTACCAATCTCGATAAAGGTATCCCCAATGCCGCTCGTATTGGCTATACCGGTACGCCCATCGATAAGACGGAGCGGGTCTTCGGGGATTATATTGATAAATACACTATGCGCCAGTCCATTGAAGACGGAGTGACCTTGGAAATTGTTTATGAGGGCCGCACCCATAATGCTGAAGTTCCTGACCAGCCAGGGATGGATAAGGCTTTCGCCGATGTATTTAGCGATTATAACCTTCAGCAGCGCTTGGATATTCTCGGGTACGGCACCCGCGATGCCTATCTGGAAGCTGAGACCACTATCTCAGCCAAGGCCAAGGATATGGTTGAGCATTACCTTACTCACATATTCCCCAATGGCTATAAAGCCCAGGTTGTGGCTACCTCCCGGGAAGCGGCGGTACGCTACAAGAAACATATAGATGATGCCTTAGAAGCCGCAGTAGCTGAATTGGAAAAAGCTAATCCGGGAAGACTCAACCTGGAACGACTCAAGAAGCTGAAGACAGATGTAATCATCTCTGGCAGTCATAATGATAAGCTGCATCTCAAGCCCTACACCGATAAGTCAAAGCACGAGGCTAGTATTAAGAGCTTCAAGATGGGTTTTGACAATGAAGAAAGGGACGTCACCGTTGATATCGGAATAATCATCGTCAACAACATGCTCCTGACGGGCTTTGATGCGCCCGTGGAACAGGTAATGTACTTGGATAAGATAATCGTTGCCCATAACCTTCTGCAGGCGATTGCCCGTGTAAACCGCGTGGGTGGTGTGGATAAAGATAAGGGCTTTGTGGTCGATTATGTTGGTATTGGCCATCATCTAAAAAAAGCAATTGATAATTACGATGAACGGGAACAGAAGGAAGTCACAGATTCTCTTAGTTTTCCTGAAGCAGAACTGCGCGAACTAGATGCCAGTCATGCCGACATCATGGAGTTTCTTAGAGAGCACGGTTTACCGGATCTAACCGATCACGATGCTTTCTTTGATCTTTTTTATGATGAAGACCTGCGTTTTGATTTCATCCTGGCATTCAAAAAGTTCACCAAATGCCTGAACCTGGTCTTGCCTTCCCGGAAGGCTCTTGCCTATATTGCCGACTACCAGGCCCTCACTGAGATCAATGTACTGGCCGGGAAACATTTTCGTGACCAGCGGTTAAGCATGAAGGGGATTCCGGAAAAGCTGCGCAGCATTACGGATGTATACCTTGAGTCCAAGGGGATTGATTTGAAGGTCCCGCCGATCTCCATCCTCGATGAAGACTTTGAAAAACAGGCGAATAAGCACAAGCGCATTAAAACCAAAGCAGCGGAAGTGGAGCACGCGATTCGTCATCATCTTGATGTTGATCTGAATGATGATCCTGATCTGCAGGCTTCTTTTGCCGAAGCTCTGGCCAAGATCTTGGAAGAGTTCCGCAACAACTGGTTTAAGATTTTTGAAGAGCTGGAGAAGCTGCGGGAACGGATCAAGAATACCCGAAAAGAGGAGACCTATGGACTTCATCGTAAGAAACAAATGCCCTTTTTCCGCATGTTTGAGCGGGAGATATTCGGGGAAGACAAAGGAAAGAATGGGAATTTACATGCTGCAGAAGAGCCAGCCTCTTATGGGATGAGTAAGGATGATAAAATTAGCTGCTTGGTAAATCTGACCCAGAAGATATACCTGGTTGTGGAGCGGGAACTGAAACTGGTTGGCTTTTGGGAGAGCATTCCTGCCCAAAACAAACTAAGAGCAGAACTTCAAACAGTGCTGCTCTCAGCGGAATTTGTAAGGCTTCCCGGTATTATTGCTAACTGGAAACGCATTATCAGCAGGATCATGGAAATTGCTGAGAAGAACTATGACACAATTCTACATGCGGAGTGATATTTATGGAACTGAACTATATTATTAAAAGATCTGCCAAGCGTAAAAAGATAACTATCACCGTTGAACGAGATTGTACCGTAGTTGTTCATGCCCCAGAAGATGTATCAGACGAAAAAATCGAGCAGATAGTTGCCTCAAAGCGGCAGTGGATTTACGAAAAGATTAACCATCCTCAGAAATATGACTTGCCCCATGCTCCTGGTAAGGAGGTTGTCAGCGGTGAATCTGCACTCTACTTGGGAAGACAATATCGTATTGAGATAGTTAAAACAGGCTTGGACGAAATTCGGTTCACCCATCGTTTCCTTATTCCGGCTGCAAAAATGGCCAAACAAACTGAGATCTTGCGGGAATGGTATATTGGTAAGGCTAAGGAGAAGATTATTCCAAGGGTCAAGCAACACGCTCTTACACTGGGTGTGCAGGTAGCTGAGGTCAAGATTGTGGACAACCGCTATCGCTGGGGCTCTTGTACTCTAAAAGATAATGTAAATTTTAATTGGCGGCTGATCAAAGCACCAATGTTTGTTATAGACTATGTCATTGTGCATGAACTTGCTCATTTAATCGAGACGAATCATACGCCAAGGTTTTGGCATATTGTTAAAGCACAAACTCCAACTATGGATAAGGCTAAAGCTTGGCTGAAGGAGAATGGCCAGATGCTGGAACAGGTCATATAAGATTCTTGTCTCGTTTTAAATCTTATGTTATA
>DATMYJ010000140.1:0-2793 GCA_035561015.1 Desulfitobacteriaceae bacterium
TTTATAAGGTGTGATGGTCAAGAACATAATATTTTACACACCTGTAGCTGGCTTGAGTACAGACTGAACCCATATCTGCTTATGCACCCCGAGACGCAGACATTCTGATTAGTGTCGCAGGAACATACTTTGAGGATAATAATCTAATCTGAATTATTGGTCCCTGAGTGAGGGAGAAGGTGACTAGGTGGAATTATCTGGGCGTCAAAAACGTATAGTTGAGATTGTTAAACAATCAAGTCCGATTACAGGTGAAAAAATTGCTGCGATTCTGGATTCGACGAGAGCTACTTTGCGTCCGGATCTAAGTATTTTAACTATGACCGGGATTTTAGATGCCCGTCCGCGTGTCGGCTATTCTTTTCGGGAGAAACAGGAACCTTCCCCGTTAGCGGCTCAAATGCGTGAACTGCGGGTTGGTGGCTGTAAGTCGGTACCTGTGGTGATCAGTGATACCTCAAGTATCCATGATGCCATAGTTGTAATTTTCACCCAAAATGTGGGAAGCCTTATTGTTGTTGGTGAAGACAGGATACTGCGCGGAATGCTTACCCGCAAAGATCTCCTGAAAGCGACACTGGGTAAATACGATCTTCAGCAAGTTCCGGTCGGTGTTATCATGACCAGAATGCCAAACATAATTATGACGACACCGGATGAACCCGTCCTGGAGGCTGTTAAAAAACTGGTCCAGTATCAGATCAATACCCTGCCTGTGGTTGAAGGGTTTGTGGATGAAAAAGGTGAAGAATGCTATGAGGTTATTGGCCGTTTTTCCAAAACTAATGTGAGTAAAATTTTCGCAGAAATTGCTGATTTACAATTATAAATGGATCAAGCATTAGATAGGGCATTCAGATTAGCAGGCCGGTAAGCTTTGAATTAATCTGATGTTTTCGATGTGTAACCCAGAATTGGTGGTGAGCCTTTGACTTCATCTATTCCGGTTATTTATGTTATTTCCGATGCCTTAGGTGAAACAGCAGAATTCGTCAGCAGAGCTGCTGCAGCTCAGTTCAGCGGGGTACGCACTCGTATTCGCCGGGTGCCTTATGTTCGGGATGAAGCCCATCTGGATGAGATTATTGAAGAGGCCCTGAATGAACAGGCTATACTGGTGTATACTCTGGTTCTGCAGGAACTCCGGCTTTATCTGGAACAGAAAGCGGCTGACAAAGAATTGCAGATTATTGATATTCTTGGGCCGCTGATTGATGCCCTTTCCCGTCAGACAGGCTTGGATCCCAGCCATATACCCAATATTACTCATCGCATGGACGAACAGTATTTTCGTAAAGTTGAAGCTATTGAATTTGCTGTAAAGTACGATAACGGCCGGGATTCCCGGGGTGCTCTAAATGCTGACGTAGTTATTATCGGAGTTTCCCGGACTTCGAAGACACCGATGTGCACATATCTGGCGCATAGAGGCGTCAAGGCCATGAATATTCCTTTGGTTCCGGAGATCCAGCCGCCTGAAGAATTATTTCAGATATCTCCCCGGAAAATAGTGGGTCTGAATATCCGGCCGGAAGCCTTGAATCAGATCCGTACCGAACGCCTGAAGACTCTGGGTCTGGGTACTGTGGCCAATTATGCCAGTCTGGAACGCATCATGACAGAGCTGGAGTATGCTCAGGACATTATGAGGAAAATTGGCTGTCCTGTAATCGATGCCACCAATAAAGCAGTTGAAGAGTCGGCCAGTATAGTTATGGACATATTATATAAGGGCAAAAACATATCTGAGTCGATAAACGTTTAACTCTCTAATTCTTCTGAGCTAATTGGAACAGCGTGTTCCGTTAGATAATAGTCAACTTGAAAAATAAGTAAAAGGAGATGTTATTTTGGCTAACAAAAAGTATGTGTACCTTTTTAGTGAAGGTACAGAAGACATGAAAGATCTGCTTGGCGGAAAAGGTGCTAATCTGGCTGGCATGACCAGACTGGGAATCCCGATTCCCCAAGGCTTCATCGTCACCACAGAAGCTTGTAACAAATATTATGATGACGGTAAGAAAATTTCCCAGGATGTAATCGATGAGATTTTGGCATCTTTGGCTGCAACAGAAAAACTCAGTGGAAAAGAATTAGGCAGCAAAACTAATCCCTTACTCTTATCAGTAAGATCCGGCGCCAAGTTTTCCATGCCTGGTATGATGGATACTATTCTCAACCTTGGTTTGAATGATGAAACCGTTGAAGTTATGGCAAAGCTTGCTGACAACCAAAGATTTGCCTATGATTCTTACAGAAGATTTATCCAGATGTTCGCTGATGTTGTTATGGACGTAGAAAAGAGAAAATTTGAAGATCTTCTTGATGAAATGAAAGAAGCCAAGGGTTATAAATTTGATACCGAATTAAGCGGCGAAGACCTTAAAACCTTGGTCGGCCAATTCAAGGTTTTGTACAAGAAAGAAAAAGGCGAAGATTTTCCCTCCGATCCCAAGGTGCAATTAATTGAATCAATCACAGCAGTCTTCAGATCCTGGGATAATCCGAGAGCCAATGTATACAGAAGACTCAATGACATTCCTTCCAACATCGGAACTGCCGTTAATATCCAAATCATGGTGTTTGGTAATAAGGGTGAAACTTCCGGCACCGGCGTGGCTTTCTCCAGAGACCCATCTACCGGTGAAAAGAAAATCTATGCTGAATACTTAATGAATGCCCAGGGTGAAGACGTTGTTGCCGGTATCAGAACTCCGGAAGATATCTCTACATTGGAGCAAAGAAACAAAAAAGTATATGATGAATTTATGGCCATAGTTAATAAACTTGAGA
>DATMYJ010000141.1:0-15217 GCA_035561015.1 Desulfitobacteriaceae bacterium
CTATGATAACATAAAATAGCACTGAAATACAGAATAAGAACCAGGCACAAACTGATTTTCAACTAGAGCCGGCCCGCCAGATGCTTTTTTTCTAATATAAAGGAAACTAATTGTCCTGCCTGCCAAGGATCCCCGTCGACAGCGGGTGGCAAGTTAACCGGCAGGTAATTCTCTGTATGACCATAAGCCCAGCCTCTGGTATCGACTCGTTCCACCAGCACCTCCAGGATATGCCCTAACATACTGTGAGAGTATTTTTCCTGACTCCCCCTGGAAACCTGCAGCAGTTCCTTAACTCGCCGTGCTTTGACCTGGTCGGAAACCTGATCAGGATAAGCAGCAGCCACTGTTCCTTCCCGTCTGGAATAAGGAAAGACATGAATTCCGGCAAAACCACAACTGCCGACAAAATCAATAGTCTGACTATGGCTAGTCTCACTTTCCCCTGGAAATCCGGCAATTATGTCAGTTGTAACTGCCAGATGGGGTATGCTTTGAAATAACTTCTTCAATAAATCCCGGTAGTCTTCAATATTATAAGGCCGCTGCATTCTGGCTAAAACAGCATTGCTGCCGCTCTGCAAGGGGATATGCAGATGAGGACAGATCACTTCTGAAGCTGCAATAACAGCAATCAGTTCCTGGCTAAATTCCAGTGGTTCCACAGAGCCAAGGTGCAAGCGGTGCATCCCGGGAATTTTAAGCATTAATTGCAGCAGGCGAGCCAGATTCCAGCCAGCAGCCAGATCCTCCCCGTAAGCCCCAACATGAATACCAGTTAAAACTATCTCTTGATAACCTGCTCTGATAAGCCTTTCTGCTTCAGCCAAAGCATTTTCGGGAAGACGGCTGCGCACAGGGCCGCGGGCATAGGGAATGATACAATAAGTGCAAAACCTGTTGCAGCCGTCTTCGATTTTTAGCATAGCCCTGGTCCGGCTCTCCTCCTCAAGCTGAGGAAGTTCTTCAAACACTCTTACATCCCCAATATTTTGCACAGCATTACAAGGTTTTCCCGTCTTTTTAACATGCTCCAGCAACTTGAGAATCTGAGTCCTGTACTGGGTACCGATAACCAGATCCACCCCGGGAATAGCCAATATCTCCTCCGAAGCAGTTTGGGCATAGCAGCCGCTGACAATAATATGACTTTCCGGATGAGACCTGACCAGGCGGCGGATTGCCTGGCGCGACTTGCTGCTGCCTGTGTTGGTAACAGTACAGGTATTTATGACAACCGCAGCAACTCTTTGCTCAGGATCAACAATCTGATAGCCGGCGTTTCGGAATAATTGAGCCAGTGCTTCACTTTCGGCCTGATTTACCTTGCATCCCAAAGTAACAAAACAGACCTTCGGCTGCTCCTGACCATCAATAATCTTATTTTTCTCCACAGTCACTATCTCTCACCCTCCAGCTCAAAGTGCAAAGTGCGAAATTCACACACTCACCTCGAACCTCGAATAAAAATATTACGCCAAATCTCCGCCAGCTGCCAAAACTATCGTTAAAGCCGCTAAGGCAGCTGTCTCCGCTCGCAGAATACGTGGCCCCAGGGTCACACTTATTGCTCCTAAATTTTCCCGGGCAAAAGCCACCTCTGACTGTTCAAACCCGCCCTCCGGACCAATTATGATAGCAAGAGGCTTATTAAAATCCAATTCCGGCAATAACTTGGATAAAGGCTTTGTTTTTTCCTCTTCATAGGGAATCAGCCACTGGGTAAAGGCTGGCAGTTTATCAGGAAGCTCCGCCCAATCACAAATATTTTGAATCATGGGCACTCGCACACGACGGGATTGTTTTCCAGCCTCGGCAGCAATTTTCTGCCAGCGTTCCACCCGTTCCAGAGCCTTGCTTCCTTCCAGATGCACTACCGACCGTTTTGTCCGTAAAGGAACAAGTCCGGCCATCCCCAGTTCAGTTCCTTTCTGAATGATCCAATCCATTTTATCGGTTTTTGTTAAACCGGCAACCAGATAAACCAGCGAATGAGCCTCCACTTCCGGGTAATGTTTAGCCAAGATGCGGCAGGCGACACTTCCATCTTCGATATTTTCTATTTTTCCCAGCCATTCTGCTCCACTGTTGTCAAAGCCGATCACCCGGTCACCCCGCCCAAGCCTCAATACCCTGACAAGATGTTCCTTTTCCCCGTCTAAAAGCCAAAAAATCTTTTCGCCAATCTTCCCGATTTTAAAACGATGCACGCTCAGACCACCTCGCTCTGACAAGTATCCAGCCTGAATCCTCCCGACGTTCGACAATCTCCAGCCCATTGACTTTTAAAGTTTCCTCTACATCCCTTACCCGGGATCCTATTATGCCCGAAGCTAAAAATTCCCCCTTGGGATGCAATATACGCCGCAAATCGGCTGCTAAATCAATAATAACATCTGCCACGATGTTGGCAACCACCAATTCTGCCTGCTCGCTTAAAACCGTCCCCAGATCACCCTTTAAGACCTGGACGCGGTCAGTCACCTTATTCAGCTCTATATTTTCGGCAGCAACCTGAACAGCAACAGCGTCCAGATCCACAGCCACAACCTCGGCCCCTAATTTGGCAGCAGCTATAGCCAAAATGCCTGTTCCAGTGCCCACATCATATACTTTCATCCCAGGACGTACAATCTCCTCCAATACTCCCAGACAAAGAATTGTGGTGGCATGAGTGCCGGTACCAAAGGCCATACCGGGATCTATCTCCAGGACGATATCCTCAGGCAAGGCAGCAACCGGTTCCCAGGTCGGTTTAATGAGGAGATGTCTTCCTACCCGCTGTGGTTTAAAATAAGCCTTCCAGGCTGTTGCCCAGTCTTCTTCGCGCAGGGTTGCTCCCTTGGCAAGCAGATGCCAGTCAGGATAAAGCCCGCTAAGTTCTTCAAGTTTCTGCTGCAGGCTGGCTAACTTGGTCTGAAGTTCCGCGTTTTCGGCAAAATACCCCTTTATTATTACAGTTCCAGTAAGGCCAACTTCTCCGAAATCGTGATAATCCCAGGAACCTGCTTCGATATAGGACTGCAAAACCCGGGCATCTTCAATATTGACACCGCTGCAGCCTAACTGATAAAAAAGATCGGCAACAGCTTCTTCACCCTCCGGGGATACTGTTACCGCTACTTCACGCCAATTCATTGCTAAATACTCCTTCTAGCCCATTGCATCGCGCAAGTTTTCTTTAAACTTGTCAAATAGGGACTTTTTGCCCATCTGCTGGTGTTCGCTGGCTGACTCGCCAAACTCCCGGAGAATCTGTTTTTGTTTCTCGTTTAGTTTTGTCGGAGTCGCCACGATCACCCGAACATGCTGATCACCACGGCCGCTGCCACGGCGGTAAGGAATGCCATGGCCTTTGAGCCGGAAAATCGTCGCAGTCTGGGTACCTTCGGGAACCTTCATTTTCACATTGCCATCCAAAGTCGGAACTTCAATCTCGGCTCCTATAGCCGCCTGCACAAAAGTAATCGGAATTTCACAATAAACATCGTTGCCATGCCGTTCGAAAAACTTATGGCTTCTGACGTGAACAATGATATAAAGATCTCCCGCCGGCCCGCCTCTGCTTCCGGCTTCACCGTCTCCGCTGCTGCGCAGTTGCAGAGCTTCCTCCGCACCGGCAGGTATATTTATCTTGATAGTTTTGACACGCCGCACTTTACCTTGTCCGGCACAGGTTTTGCATGGTGTCGCAATCTTTTTGCCTTCGCCATGACAACCGGGACAAGTCCGGGCTGTTTGAATCTGACCGAAAGGGGTGCGCTGAACGACTTTAATCTGTCCTGTACCCTGGCATTGGGAACAAGTGGTAGGGTGAGTTCCCGCCGCTGCCCCGGAACCCTGACAGTCGGCACAGGTTTCATGTTTATCAATCTGAATTTCTTTTTCTGCTCCAAAAGCAGCTTCTTCAAATTTTATGGTCAGATCATAACGCAAATCAGCCCCCCTTATCGGGCCGCTGCGTCTTGGACCTCCTCCTCCGAAAAAGGCCTCAAAGATATCTCCAAAACCGCCGAAATCTCCAAAACCAGCGCCGGCTTGATTGGCATCCATTCCGGCATGACCAAACTGATCATAACGAGCCTTCTTATCAGGATCACTCAAAACGTCATAGGCTTCAGTTGCTTCTTTAAATTTATTTTCTGCTTCCTTATTTCCCGGGTTTACATCAGGATGATATTTTCGAGCCAATTTCCGGTAAGCCTGCTTGATTTCCGAATCACCTGCAGAGCGCTCGACCCCCAGAACCTCGTAATAATCACTTTTCATGTTTTCCTTAATCCCTCCTGGTCACTTCCGACTAGCGACTGCGACTGTAGATCACTGGCCATTGACTATATATTATAAACTATCTGTACGTATGTAGCAAAAAGAGGGGGCACAAGGGACTTCCCCCCTTGCACCCATTAGTCTCTTACTTATCTTTATCCACTTCAGTATACTCGGCATCGACCACGTTGTCATCTGGCGGCGTTCCCTGAGTTTCACCTGCCTGGGCCCCAGGAGCCTCTGCAGCCTGTTGTTTATACATTTTCTCAATATAAGGATGAAGCACTTTGGTGACCGCCTCTGATTTCTCCTTGATTGCATTTATATCCTCGCCGCCGGCAACTCCCTTTAGTTCCTCCACAGCCTTTTTGATTGCTTCTACTTCTGAAGAATCGCCTTTGCCTTCGAAATCCTTAAGAGCTTTTTCAGTTTGATAAACCAGTGAATCTGCTGAATTTTTGGCATCAATCATTTCCTTGTGTTTGCGATCCTCTTCGGCATGAGCTTCGGCATCTTTACGCATCTTTTCAATTTCGTCTTTGGAAAGTCCGGTTGAAGAGGTAATTGTCACTTTTTGTTCATTACCTGTCGCCATATCCTTGGCAGAGACATGGACGATACCGTTGGCATCAATATCAAATTTGACTTCGATTTGCGGAATCCCCCGCGGGGCAGGCGGAATACCGGTCAATTGGAATTGTCCTAATGTTTTATTGTAGGCAGCCATTTCCCGTTCCCCCTGTAAGACATGAATGTCCACCGAAGTTTGACTGTCTGCAGCTGTAGAGAATATCTGGGATTTAGTAGTCGGTACAGTTGTGTTGCGGTCAATAATCCGGGTAAACACTCCGCCCAAAGTTTCGATTCCCAGAGAAAGAGGAGTTACATCAACGAGAATAATATCCTTGACTTCCCCGCCTAAAACTCCGCCCTGAATAGCAGCACCCAAGGCCACAACTTCATCAGGATTTACCCCTTTGTGAGGTTCTTTACCGCTAAGTTTGCGGATGGCTTCCTGGACTGCCGGAGTCCTGGTCGATCCGCCTACCAGGATCACTTCTTTAATTTCATTAAAAGTAAGCTTGGCATCCTGCAGAGCCTGGCGTGTGGGCCCAATCGTTGCTTCGACCAGGTCGGCAGTTAATTCATCAAATTTAGCCCTGGTAAGGTTCATATCGAGATGCTGAGGTCCCTCTGCTGTCATGGTTATAAAAGGCAGATTGATATTAGAGGTGGTAACACCCGAGAGTTCTATTTTAGCTTTTTCGGCAGCTTCTTTGAGCCGCTGGACAGCCACTTTATCCTTGGTAAGATCAATCCCATGGCTTTTCTTGAACTCGGCAGCCAGATAGTTGATAATTCTTTGGTCAAAATCGTCACCACCCAGAAGATTATTGCCACTTGTCGCCTTGACTTCCACCATGCCCTGGCTCAATTCCAGGACAGAGACATCGAAGGTTCCTCCGCCCAGGTCAAAGACCAGCACAATCTGATCTTCCTTTTTGTCCAGGCCATAAGCCAGCGCGGCCGCAGTCGGTTCGTTAATAATCCGCAGTACCTCCAGACCGGCGATCGAGCCGGCGTCTTTGGTAGCCTGTCTCTGGGCATCTGAGAAATAAGCCGGAACGGTAATTACGGCTTGGGTCACAGTCTGACCAAGATAGGCCTCGGCATCAGTTTTAAGTTTTTGCAGTATCGCAGCCGAAATTTCCTGCGGGGAATAACTTTTACCTTCAATAGTTACTTTATAATCTGTACCCATATGACGTTTAATCGAACTGACAGTTCTGTCAGGATTGGAAACAGCCTGTCTTTTGGCAACCTGTCCTACCAGACGTTCCCCGGTTTTGGAAAAACCAACAACAGAAGGAGTAGTACGGTTTCCCTCAGCATTAGGTATGACAACGGCTTCTCCGCCTTCCATAACTGCTACACAAGAATTTGTTGTTCCCAGGTCAATTCCGATTACTTTTGCCATAATATTCTACCTCCTTTATTTTTGCTTAACAGGATACTTTAACCATACTTGGGCGCAAAACTCTATCTTTTAGATAATAGCCTTTTTGGACTTCTTCAACAACAGTATTTTCAGGATATTCCTCCGTAGCTACCGGCAGAATAGCCTCATGTATATTGGGATCAAAAATTTGGCCTACTGCTTCAATCGCCGCCAGGCCTTCTTTTGCTAATATATCGCTCAATTGCCGGAAAATCATTTCCACACCTTGGGCGTAGGCAGCCACATCCTGACTGGTTTGTACCGAATCCAGAGCCCTCTCGAAATTATCAAGCACCGGCAGAATGGCGCTGATCAGGCTTTCTGCCGCATATTTGCTGATATCTTCCTTTTCTTTTTGGGTCCGCTTGCGGTAATTATCAAATTCAGCCTGCAAGCGCTGCAGATGGGCATAGTAGTCAGCAGCCTGTTTTTTTGCTGTTTCCAGTTCAGCCTCTGTTTTAACCAGTTTCTCTTCCGGGGTCAGGCCAGATTCGGTTTCCGGGTTATCCGGTGAATCACCGGCACTCTGCCTGGAATCTGCCTTGCTTTCCTCGGAAGCATATCCCTTCTTTTCCCAGCTATTATTAATCTCCCTTGACTTCATTAAATATATCACCCGATTCCCCATTTATTTGAAACATTCTTATGTTTTTATTCTCAGGCAGACTTTCATGTCAGCCTGCCATGCTCAGATCAGTCTCAATCTTAATACCAGTCTCAGCGTTGGCAGCCGCGGGTCAAATTCTCAGAGATTCTGCGTGTCATAAAATCCACAATAGCGATAGCTTTGGAGTAATTCATCCGGGTAGGACCCAGAACTCCAATAGCTCCTATAGTTTCCTCATCAATGCGATAAGTAGCTGATATTACACTGCAGTCGTGAAACTCCTTAAAAATGTTTTCTCCGCCAATGGTAATATTTAATCCTTCATGAGTGGGTTGAAGTAGTTTTTTCAGACTCTCATCTTCTTCAAAGAATCTGAAAAGTGTTTTGACTTTATCTAAATTTCTGAATTCAGGCTGATTAAGCATATTCAACGTGCCGCCCAGATAGACTTGTTCTTTTTCTTCACAGCCATCCAAAATGACAGCCAACATTTCCAGGGCCTTGTCAAGCAAATGATGTTGCTTGGTCAATTCACTGTGAATCTCCTGCAGAAGTCCTTTTTTTACTTTTTTAAGGGACTGTCCCCGCATTTTTTGGTTTAAGACTGCAGCAACCTGCTGCAATTCCTCAGCATTGACATTAAAACCAATGTCAACAATATGATTTTCCACAACTCCGTTGTCCTTGACCATAACCATAATTGCCTGACCAGGCTGGTAAGGCAAAAAATGGATTTGGCCAAAAGTGCTTGTTCCCTTGAGCGGACCCAAAACAATACTGGTCAGACTGGTTAACTGGGACAGGAGTTTGCTGGTGTGAGTGATAACCTCCTGGATCTCATTGATACGCCTGGTTGTCTCGCGTTCAATAATAGCTTTTTCTTCCCCGCTCAGTTCTTCTTCCACCATCAGACAATCGACATAATAACGATAGCCGGCATCAGAAGGAATTCGCCCGGCAGAAGTGTATGGCTGTTCAATTAATCCTAATACCTCCAAATCCGACATCTCATTACGAATTGTCGCCGGAGAAATTCCGAGATCAAATTTTCGAGCAATTGTGCGGGAACCAATTGGTTCTGCTGTGACAATATAGTCCTGAATAATCGCACGAAGAATTTTCTTTTTGCGTTCATCCATTTGCATGATGCTTCTTGCCTTTCTCTCAAAATTACTGCTATTAGGACCTTAGAGCGAAATTTTGTTAGCACTCTCATTAGATGAGTGCTAAATTCACATTACCATGCTCTTTTAGCTTTGTCAAGACAGATCAGACAAAATCTTGCAAAACAGAATTAGCTAAAAAAACATATTTCTGATTGAGGCAAAGGTGATCATCCTGAACGAAAAGTATCCCTGACTTTTCATGTTTCAACAACACTTCAGCATAAACATCCCTGATATCCGTCCCAAAGTCCCGCCGAAAAGCCTGCAAATCGACCCCTGCTGTCAGTCTTAAACCTAAGATGACCCTTTCCGCCATTCTGACCTCCCGGGACAAAAACTCCCTTTCGTCCTCATCATAAGGATTCTGGGCTTTGGCCAACCTCTTGCCGTATTCCTTGATACTCTCGATATTTTTCCAACGTATGCCTTGCATACAGGATACAGCTCCCGGGCCAAGGCCCAGATAGTCTTTTCCCTGCCAATAATTGATATTGTGCCGGCACTCCCAACCCGGCAGGGCAAAATTCGCGGTTTCATAATGACTGTAGCCGGCATTCTGTAAAATTTTCCGGGCCCAGGCATACATCTTAGCCTGCATATCATCATCAGGGAGCCAAGATTGTCCCCCGCCCTGATCTGAGGCCAGACGTCCGGCTAAGGCTGTTCCTTCCTCAATCACTAAGCCATAGAGTGACAAGTGCTGAGGATTGAAATCTAAAGCTTGTTCCACAGTATCCTGCCAATCCCGGAAACTCTGCTTAGGCAAGCCAAACATTAAATCAAGATTGAGATTATGAAAACCTGAGGCCTGAAGAAGGCGAATGCTTTCTTTGGCCTGTTCCGCGCTATGAATACGCCCGATCTCTCGCAGACAACTTTCATTAAAGGACTGCACACCGAGAGAAAAACGATTGATACCGTAATATCTCAAGAGTTCCAGCTTTTCTCTCGTCAAGGTCCCCGGATTACCCTCCACTGTTGCCTCCGCATCAGCTTCCAGTAAAAAACCTCGTCTCAGCATGGCCAGCAGGTTTTTCAGATTCTCCGTCTCCAAGGCTGTAGGCGTTCCGCCGCCGATAAAAAGAGAAGATACTCCTGACGGAGCATCCTTCTGGTATCGCTGTATTTCCGATCGCAATCCCTTAAGATAAATATTAACCAAAGCCTTGGCCCCTTGTTCTGTTTTATCCTTGTTTTTCTTACTGCTTCCAACCAGTGGATAGGAAAAGAAGGCACAATAATCACATTTGCGCAGACAAAAAGGCACATGTACATACAAGCTTGGCATCATCGTTCCCCTTCTTCTCATTTTTTCTTCCGTTTCGTTTCCTACCCATCTCTCTTCGCAGAAAAACCAATATTATTTAGCTGGCATTCAGCGGAATTGACATCAAATAACGCAGATGCTGAGGCTTTAAGCACGCCCATGGACTAGTCCATGGATGGACTGATGCAGCTTTGCCATGGATGGCATAAAAGCTGCGTACATTAATGTAATCGCATAAAGAATTTGGCGTGCAGGCTAGCATTAGGAGAACGGCATATGCAGCACATGCGAACGGACAATGATGTTTTCAATTTAATCCTCAATCTGCAAGACAGCCATAAAGGCATCCTGGGGTATCTCCACACTGCCCACTTGCTTCATCCGCTTTTTACCTTCTTTTTGTTTTTCCAGCAGCTTACGTTTGCGCGAAATATCTCCGCCATAACATTTGGCCAGAACATCCTTGCGCATGGCTTTGACAGTTTCCCGGGCTACAACCTTGGAACCGATAACAGCCTGAATGGGAATTTCGAACATCTGCCGGGGAATAATCTTGCGCAATTTTTCCACCAAACGCCGGCCACGGGCGTAAGACTTATCTTTATGGACTATAAAAGAAAGAGCATCAACAATTTCCCCGTTCAATAGAATATCAAGTTTTACCAGGTCCGCCTCCTTGTAACCGGCCAGAACATAATCCAAAGAAGCATAGCCCTTGGTTCGTGACTTTAACTGGTCAAAATAATCGTAGACAATCTCGTTCAGAGGCACCTCATAGGTGATAATCACCCGGCTGGCAGATAGATACTCCATGCTTATATATTGTCCGCGCTTCTCTTGATTCAATTCCATAATCGCCCCAATGTATTCCGAAGGGACCATAATTGATGCCTTGACCATAGGCTCCTGAATAGAGGCTGTTTCAGCCGCCGGGGGAAGATGGGCGGGATTATCAATGGACAATACTTCCCCTTGAAGATTTGTCACCAGATAAACAACACTGGGGGCAGTTGTAATCATATTCAGATCATATTCTCTTTCCAGGCGTTCCTGGACAATCTCCATATGCAGCAGCCCTAAAAATCCACAGCGAAAACCAAAGCCCAGGGCAGCTGAGGTCTCCGGTTCAAAAACCAGACTGGCATCATTCAGATGCAGTTTCTCCAGGGAATCGCGCAAGCGGTCATAGTCACTGGCAATAACAGGATAGAGACCGCAAAAGACCATCGGAGTAGATTTGCGATACCCAGGAAGCGGTGAAGAGGCCGGATTATCAGCCGAAGTAATCGTATCCCCTACCTGGGTGTCTTTGACATTCTTAATACTGGCAGCCAAATAACCCACCTGACCGGCTTTGAGTTCTGCGACAATGCAAACTGCCGGAGTCAGAACCCCAACCTCAGTAACCTCAAAGATCTTGCCCGAGGACATCATCATAATGCGGGTTCCTTTAGCTATTCTTCCTTCCATAACCCGTACATTGGAAATTGCCCCTTTATAGGCGTCAAAATGCGAATCAAAGATCAGGGCTTGCAAAGGAACACTGTCATCACCCTTGGGCGGCGGAATCCTGTGTACTATAGCCTCCAGAATATCCTGGATTCCCACCCCGGTTTTAGCTGAAGTCAGGATAGCCTCACTGGCATCCAGACCGATAACATCTTCGATTTCCTGCTTGACCCGTTCCGGTTCCGCACTGGGCAAATCGATTTTATTGATGACCGGCAAAATTTCCAGATTATTTTCCAGAGCCAAATAAACATTAGCCAGAGTCTGAGCTTCAATCCCCTGGGCAGCATCAACAACCAGCAAGGCCCCTTCGCAGGCAGCCAGACTGCGGGATACCTCATAGGTGAAATCCACGTGCCCCGGGGTATCTATCAAATTCAATTCGTAAACTTCTCCGTCTTTAGCTAAATAATTAAGTCTTATGGCTTGCAGTTTAATGGTAATTCCGCGTTCCCGCTCCAAGTCCATAGAATCCAGAACCTGACTGGCCATCTCCCGGGCTGTCAAGGCCCCGGTATATTCGATAAGACGATCGGCTAAAGTTGATTTACCGTGATCAATATGGGCAATAATCGAAAAATTGCGTATATTCTGCGAGGCTTGTCCCACGTTCTTCCCCCTTAATTTATATCAAATTGTCCTTAAAGCCTGCTCAAAAAATAAATATACCAGATTTGTGAGGGTAAAGGCAAGGAATTATCAGTTATTCTCAATTATCATAACCATATCTATTTGCCGGCAGGCGCATCTATTATTTGATTCTATTACGCAAGAGACCAGTTAGCTGTCCGAATTCCTCCATCCGTAAGAAGCCGGCAATAATAACAAAGAGCAAGGCACCTAGGACGGACCCTGTTACCAGGACAACCAGAGATGAAATGGTTCCTGTTCCCCACCTAGTTGTCAGCCATCCTGACCAATACCAGACAATACCCCCAAGTAAAAATGATATGACCAAAGTTTTCACAAAGGTCAGCAGCATACGCCGGCCATCAATCCGGCCTAATCGTCTCTGCAAAATAAGCAGCAATAAGAACATATTAACAAAGGATGCTGTCATATTGGCCAAGGCCAGACCTCCATGAGCCAGAGGACGGATCAGCAGCAGCGCACCGATCAGATTGACTCCCATTGCCAGGATCCCAATCAGGGCCGGAGTCCAGGTATCCTGAAGGGCATAAAACATCCGGGGCAGAATCTGGATAAGCGACTGAGCTACAATACCAAGGGAAAAATAAACCAAAGGTATAGCCGTCATCAGAGTATCCTCGGAGCTGAACTTGCCATGCTGGAACAATACCCTGATCAGGGGATAGCGCAGAACGATCATTCCTATTGAAATCGGAATGGTAACGAACATCACCATTCTTATCGCTCGTGAGGACATGTTCCGAAAATCTTCCCATTTCCTCAAAGCGGCCTGTTCTGTAATCGTCGGAAACACAGCCATTGCTATAGCAGCGGCAAAAATCCCGATAGGCAGTTGGGAAAGACGATTAGAATAATTGATGGCCGTAATACTTCCTTCAGCCAGAGAAGAACCAAGGTTGGCATTAACCATAACCTGGATCTGATTGAGCACAAAACTGAAGATAATCGGTAAAGCCAAAAAAGCAATGCGCTGGACCGCAGGATGGCGCCAGTCAATCAGAGGATAATATTTGAATCCTACTTTCTTCAGAGCGCGGATCTGGACCAGGAAATTAGCCAGAGCACCGACAACAACCCCCACAGCAAATCCGCCGATCCCCCAACGGGGAGCCAATAAGGGGCCAAAGAAAACGATACAGACATTATAGAGAACACTGCCCAGGGCGGAAGGCCAAAAAATCTTGTAGGAATTCAGGATACCCATGGCTAAACCGCTTAAAGCCAGGATCATGGGCTGGAACAAAATAATCCTCATTAAATAAACAGCTAAATCCATGTTATCCTTCAGGCCCGGAGCCAGGAAGTGGATAAACTGCTCTGCAAATATTAGTGCTATAATAATAAGAAAACTGAGAGCAACAAGAGTGATATTCAGGACCGAACTGACAACCCGCCAACCCTCATCTTCATTGTTCTTGGCAATATATTCGGAAAGAACTGGAATAAAGGCCGAGCTCAGGACTCCGCCCACCAGCAGCCAGTACAGAAGATCCGGAAGAATAAAGGCAACATTATAAGCATCGGTAACACTGCCCTGCCCGAATAGTCCAGCAATGATAGTATCCCGGAGAAACCCCAGAATACGAGAGGCTAAGTTTGCAGCTATGAGAAAACCTGCCGCTTTGGCAACAGTGCGTGTGCTTGACATCCCTTTAATCCTTTCCCTTGCAGCATTTCTGCTTTTCGAATTATAACATCTATTGCCGGCAGGTAAAAGGGCTCTTGGAATCTCTTTGTTTTTAATCATATTATTCCTGATAATTCTTGCTAAAGCGGGCAACTGATGATAAAATGTTTTTTGTGTAAACTGTAGATAAAGCTGCCGGAGGGGGTGACCACAATGCCAAACATCAAGTCTGCTCTGAAAAGAGTTGAAATAGCCAGAATTCGTACAATCAAAAACGCTGCTGCTAAATCAACTTTACGGACGGCAATCCGACGTTTTGAAGAATCATTGAGTACAGACCAGGATACAGCGCAAGCCAATTTGAAAAAGGTAACCCGCGCTTTAGATAAAGCAGGTTCCAAGGGTTTGATTCATAAAAACTTAGCTGCCAGAAAAAAATCTCGCCTGACCAAGAAATTTGCCAAGAAGTTTACTCAAGCGGGTTAATACCGGGATTGATTGAGAGTCTGACAAATCAGACCGTACACCTTTTAAGCTTGAAGAACAAAATAATCCGGATCAGTCAGAGGGGCTGTGTCGAAACCAAAATTTCGGTACAGCCCCTTTAGATATTGCTTTTATAATTTTCAGTTATATTTGTCCGGTTATCGGAATTTCCTGTTTCTTATCTCATCATAGTCTTATAAATCAGCAGAAAACTGCCGGCATCTATTAAAATATCCCCTAAGCTGATAAGTTGCTTGATAAATCCCGCTATGGAAATGAAAATTCGATCTGCCAACAGGCTGAGATGGGTAGCCGGGGTCAGCAGGCCATGAGTTCCTTGTCCCGCCAGTAAAGCCTGACGGCTGGCTTCCGGCAGATAGAAAGAATCGACCGGCATCATTCCTCCATTTACAGCTATAACCAGCGTATTCAGAAATATGCCCAAGGCCAGGATCCGCATCCCTGGCAAATACCAGTTATTCCCGGCAAAAATCAGCAATAAAAAATAGGAAGCCGTATCCAGCACCGGGCTGACCCACTCCGGTCCCATGCCCATGCCTTTTACTGCTGCCCAATAAACAACAATCTGGATAGCCCAGGCGCTCGGTATCAACCAAAGCCCCCGTAAATCCAGCCAGCCTAGGCGCCCAATTCTTCCCCCATCGATCAGACTGACCACAATGGCCAGGATCACGGTTTCTATAAGCATGCCACACCTCTTCACCTGACAGCAACTGTATATTGCTATGTTTAATGATTAAAAGAGACTTTAGGAGCTCTATCAGCATTATCGGCTACTATAACAGTGCTTACGACAGGGTCAGGAGACAGCTCAGTCGTCAATTCTTCAGATGCCACTTTACAAAATATTTCTACCAGCTTAGGATCAAGCTGTGTTCCGGCAACCCGGCAAAGCTCAGCTACTGCTTCTTCATGAGTTTTAGCATTGCGGTAACTGCGATTGGAGGTCATGGCATCATAGGTATCCGCTACAGCAATAATCCGTGACTCCAGGGGAATTGTCTCGCCGCGAAGTCCATCAGGATAACCCTTGCCATCGTAACGCTCGTGATGATGACGGGTTACCTGGCCAATATCATACATTATTTTTATTTTTTTGATGATTTCTTGACCAATAACCGGATGGTTACGGATAGATTCCCACTCCGCATCAAGCAGTTTTTCTTTCTTATTCAGGATAAACTCACTGACTCCGATTTTACCCACATCATGAAGCACGGAGGCATATTTGAGAAACTCCATTTTTTCCTCACTCATATTCATCTCTTCCGCCATCGCAGCCGCAAAATTCCTCACCCGGGAAGAATGGCCGCTGGTATAAGTATCTTTGGCTTCAAGGGCCTGCACCAAAGCTTCAACTGTATTCAGATAGTTTTCCCGCAAATCCATATAAAGCTTGAAGGAATGGCGTGAAAGCAAGAGAGGAACAAATAGCAGCACAAGTCCCCATGTCCCAAAATTCCTGTAAATCAAGGCAACAAGCATACCCAGAGGAGTAAATGCTAAAAAATTCGGTACAGCCCATTTAAAATTACTCACCCAGATTGACCAGGGGGATTTCCTTTTTATCATAGAAAGTGTAATAGTTATCATCGTAATATTTGTGATCATAAAG
>DATMYJ010000142.1:0-2815 GCA_035561015.1 Desulfitobacteriaceae bacterium
TAGTGACCTCAAACACCATATCAGGGCAGTTTTTCCTGGCATTTTCAATCATTTTTTCGGTAATATCAACACCATACCCTTTGATCGCATATTTACTTGCTAACATTTTCAGCAATCTGCCATTCCCGCAGGCAACATCTAAAATGCTGTCATTAGGTTTGATTTTAATCTCCTCCAATAAGAGTTTTTTAAACTTCTCTGTAAACCTGCCTTCAAATAAATTGTCATAGTTGTCTGCTATGCGGTTATACCAATCTCTGGATTTTTCCTCAACTGTTTTCACTTTCAAGTCCTCCCCTAGAGCGATCGCACAAGAACATGCAGTGCTTCGGCAACCTCTACGAGCTTGCGGCAGCCGATAATATTGGGAGTATCTGCAGGGATGCGTCACAGCCTTTCAATTCAGTATGCCGCGATCTATTGGAGTAGTCGATGATCGAAATAATAGTAAATCCCTAAACAGAAAATTTACCGCCCTGGTTGGCGGATTCCAAATATCAATCTTCAACCGCAAACTGGGAATCTGATTGATCTGATTGCATGGTTATGATTTTATCTCCTTGCTGCTTCCTTAAGCTTCTCTGTGGCAATTTCAGCCTGCTCCTCCATTTCATAAGGTATCATAATAACAAATGTGCAGGGCGTGACCAGAGTTCCGGATATCGTGGAGTATGAGATTCTTATTACCGTCTTGCTGCTTCCTTTATATTCGCCGGTGCGTAAATACTGAACCTTGTCAAGAAAAGCAATGGGTCTGCTCCATATATGAAACTGGCCGCAGACATACGCACCCTCCTCAGTCAGAATCACTTCCTTGTCTCCTTTAAATAGTTTTTTCACACGATACCCTGTTATAAGCCATTGTGATACCACGAGAAAAACTGCGATTCCAGCCGCGATAAAAGTAAAGTAATAACCCTCTTCTTTTATGAACAAGAGACCTGCTATTGCTATAAGAGCACAAAAGAATAAGGCAATGTTTCGCGAGGTTCTGTTGATCGACCTGATTTCATCTGCTTGCGCCTCCATAAAGCCTTGATAATCCTCCTCAGCCGCTGTGAACCTGAGCAGCGGTGACTCAGTATTGAAGGTTTTTCTTACAGCCCTCTCCAATTTTGAATATACGGCAATGATTACCAGCCCCGTTATGGCAAGAAACACACCTGCCATCATAAGCGCATAGTATCCCATATCATTGGTAATTCCGGCGATAATGAATCCGGCAAAAATTGATACGGTTCCAATTATCCCAATTATCCAGCCGTTTCTGATAGGCTTGCTGTAAAACTTCTTGCTCATGAACTCGCCACCATCCTGTCAGTAGAATTTTTAACGAGCAGATGCACTCCTGGCAACCTAATTATGCATTAATCGCCGATACACCTTATTTGACATCATTCTCGATAACCATTAACTTCCCACCACTGTTCTCGGCTGAAAAATAGATGAATTCTTCATTTGCGCTAATATTAAGGGACTTCACGTTGTTCACCTTGGCCTTTCCGCTTCCGTCTTTTTTGACCCTGTAGATTTTCCCTTCATCATTTGCATTTGAATAATACACCCATTCCCCTGATACTGAAATATCCTGGGAATAATCCTCGCACAACTTGGTCTTCCCTGTGCCGTCTATTTTAATCTTGTACAGCCTGGAACTGTCGCTTTCATTGCTGTAGTAAATCCAGCCGTTCTTTAGCATGAACCGGCCCGGAACCTTGTCATCTCCAATCTTTTCCCTTCCAGTCCCATCCGTTTTGATCCTGTATATCTTGTGGCTATCATCCACATTCACATAATAAACATATTCGCCTTCGAGTGCTATGTTTATGGAAAAATCGCTGTTTTGCCGGGTTTTGTTATTACCGTCGGTTCCTATTTTGATTATATTCCTCTGTTCGCCATAGTCCTCTGCATAATACACCCATCCCTCCGCTACCGCGATAGAACCTGCCCAGGTACCAGTCGAGCTGTCCTCAAGCTTTATTTTTGCGGTTCCATCATCTCTTATTTTATACATATTGAAGCTGTCGAAATAAATCCATCCCCCCTCAACAGCAAAACAGTTGGTGTACTCGCTGTCAAGCCTGGTCTTGCCGCTGCCGTCCAGATTCATCTTATACAGTCTGTTGTTATCGTTTTTATTGAGAAAGACAACATTGTCACCTGAAAATTGAACGGGGTAACCTATAGCTGTTCCTTTAAGGAATATATACTTTACGGCAAGAGCAGCAGCAGCTATGAGCACCACAGCTATTACAATGACAGGCAATTTCTTTGTCATCCTTGCCTTTTTTTCAGGTATCTTGCCAGAAGCCGGCTTTTCCTCTGGGGCAGAATCTATTTCACCCTCAATGGGATTTCCGCATTGGGAGCAGAACATGTCATTTTCATATTCGATTTTCGCTCCACAATTAGAACAGAACCTCGCTTCGCTCATAATTAACCACCCCCCTTGCAAATTGGGATGCCCCTGTTTTCACCCTCCCCTTCAGTTACTAATATTACATTACTCCGCCCACCTCAACCAGAATATCACCTTTATCACATCTGTTTGCTGGAATAACATCAAGCGATACAGGATCAGGGTTCTCAAGATCACGGCTATCTCCATCTGCCTCAATTATATAGAACCAGATTCTATAGCTGCGTCCGGGTAATGGCTTAACTTGTAATGGCATTGCTTCATCGACAATTTTTGTGTCTTCATTATAGAATATATAGTTCTTGCTTTTGTCCAGCTTATTTGTCCAAAATTCCAGGAAATCCTTCTTTTCTTCTTCACTAAAATGGTAAATATCCAATATCTGCTTCATAT
>DATMYJ010000143.1:0-2445 GCA_035561015.1 Desulfitobacteriaceae bacterium
TTATTTTTCCGTATACTAACAATTCCATTTATCATGTAGAATCAATCGGCTGAGGCTTAAGAACTTAATCAGTCGTTTATATTGGGGAAAGTTACTGTTATAGGTTTTATGTCAGTTTATGAAATTAGAGGAGTATACGCAGAAACGATAAGAATCAGTATAGAGGAAATATGATTTGGGAGATATAAGAATTATCAAAAGGAGTGTGATAAGGAGAGATGAGAATCATTTTTCTTGGCCCGCCTGGGGCAGGTAAAGGTACTCAAGCTACTTTGTTTGCGGAACATTTTAATATACCACATATTTCCACAGGAAATATGTTCAGGGAAGCAATCAAAGCAGGGACTGTTGTGGGGTTGAAAGCTAAGAAGTACGTGTATGCCGGTTCCTTAGTACCTGATGATATAACAATCAGGATCGTGCAAGAGAGACTAAATCTTGCAGACTGTGCTTCTGGATTTTTGCTTGATGGCTTCCCCAGAAATGTTGCCCAGGCAAGCGCCCTGGATATTTTATTGAAAAATCACGAAATTAAGCTTGACGGAGTAATTAATTTCGAAGTTGACGAAGAAAGGCTCCTGACCAGAATAACCGGCCGTCGAGTTTGTTGTCATTGTGGTGAAAACTATCATCAAATCTTTAATCCCCCAGTAAAAGAGGGAGTTTGTAATAAATGCGGTGGTGAACTATGTCAACGAAACGATGATAATCTGGAGACAGTCCGAAACAGACTTAATATCTTTAATGAACAAACGAAGCCCTTGATAAACTATTATCGTGCGCAAGGCTTGTTAATAGAAATTCAAGGAGATCAGGAAATTGATAAGGTACTGCAGGATATTCTTAAAGTCGTAGGTGAAGTCTCAGAAGTGAGCTGATAACAGCGGGGTTGTTGTTAATCCTCGGTAATATTTAAAGTGAGGAAAAAACGTAAGTAATTAAAATTGAGGAGGGTATCTCTGTATGGGTTTAACAACAATTCCGTATTGGGCTGTAGGAGTAGGAATTATCGGTCTCTTATTTTTGTCACCTACAACAAAATAGGTTATCCATCCGTTTCCTCTAAGAAATTGATACAATTCATCATGTTCGATACTTGCCAGGACAGTCGGGTTACTGATCTTGTAACCATTGAGATGCAGGATCGGCAGCACAGCCCCGTCGTCACGCGGACTGAGAAACTTGTTAGACTGCCATTCAGATGCCAAGTCGACGGTTTCCGCTTCACCGTCGCCGATGATGCAGGCGGCGATCAGGTCGGGATTATCAAATACGGCTCCAAAGGCATGGCTGAGCGAGCACCCAAGCTCGCCACTCTCATTAATCGATCCCGGCGTCTCAGGTGAAACATGGCTGGAAATCCCGTCAGGGAAAGAAAACTGCTTAAACAATTTCTTTAGCCCGTCCTCATCCTGACTTATATTCGGATAGATCTCACTGTAGGTGCCTTCGAGGTAAGTATTGCTCACCAGGGTAGGGCCACTGTGCCCAGGACCAGCGATTTAGATCATATTCAGGTCATACTTCTTTATAACCCGGTTCAAGTGTACGCAAATGAAATTCTCCCTTGGTGGTCGTGCCCAAGTGCTCGACCACCAGGGGCTTCACGTGTGATAGTTTCAATGGTTCCCGGAGCAAAGGATTATCGTAGAGGTAAATCTGGCCGACCGATAGGTAGTTGGCGGCACGCCAATAAGCGTCCATCTTTTGAAGTAATTCCGGAGAAAGAGTTATTGTCTTCATCTTTCACCTCTCCATGTTTTCCAATTCTGCCACTTTGGCCAGGCGGCGGCGATGTCGGTCGGCACCGCTGAATCGAGCGCTGAGAAATGTTTTGACCAGTTCCCAGGCGAGCCCCTGACCGATTACGCGGCCGCCCAGACAGATGACATTCATATTGTCATCCTCTACCCCCTGGTGTGCCGAAAAAGTTTCGTAAATCAACGCTGCTCGTACGCCCGTTACCTTATTTGCGGCGATGCACGCCCCCACGCCACTGCCGCAGACCGCTACCCCTCGATCCACTTCCCCGCTGGCAACTGCATGGACCAGGGGCACGACAAAATCCGGATAATCATCGTCCGGCTCCGGCTGGTTGTTGCCATAATCAAACACTTCATAGCCTATCTGGCGCAACATCCTAATTAGGTCTTGTTTCAGTTCGTACCCTCCATGATCGGCGGCAATACCGATACGTTTCACTATCCCTGGCAGTACTGTTTTGGGATCATTCATAGTTTCTCTCCTTTCAACAAAGACAGTGCCCGTGCACAAACATCATATATGAATGTTGCTTTCTGCATTTCACCTCTTAAAATCACAATAACCGACCTTGTATGGTCGGTTACGCCACTGGCTCAGCACGAGGGGATAAGCGTCCAAATGTACCCCCGCATTCATCGCTCCCATTCTAGTATATTATTCTTATAATACTAATACACATGG
>DATMYJ010000144.1:0-3371 GCA_035561015.1 Desulfitobacteriaceae bacterium
TGCGGACTGCCTCCGAAGACGACTCCCGGTAACGGCGTTCAAAATAGGGAAGCAAGCCCTCAAAGGGGGCTGTATACATTTTGGGCTGATCAAAAATATTATAGTAATGAAAACGGATCGGCCTTGCGGTTCCGTACAGCAACCCCTGCCACTGCTCTTCTGAAAGCTCGTTCAGAGAAGTATTCATGGTAAAAGCCAGATTTTCGGCTACTGCTTCCAACATCCTGGGGTAATAGGTGGATGCTGACTTGGCCCAGGGCAGAACTGCTCCCGCGGCCAATGATTTACAGCGATCCGGGATAATCAGGTCAATATCAGCCTTCAGAGTTGCCCCCAGACCTGTACAAACTGGACAAGCTCCGAAAGGGCTGTTGAAAGAAAAAAGCCGGGGAGATATTTCTTCCAGAGCTATGCCACAGTCCGGGCAAGCAAAATTTTCACTGAACAGAATCTCAGGACCATCAATCTGGGCTGCAATAACATTGCCTTCCCCCAGCTTGAGGGCAGTCTCCAGCGAGTCTGCCAACCGGGCTGCACTCTCAGCTTTCAGAGCAATCCGGTCAACCACAACCTCGATAGAATGCTTTTTATTCTTAACCAGGGATATTTCTTCATTAAGATCCACTATCTCGCCATCGATCCTGGCCCGAATATAGCCGTTCTTGCGTATTTCTTCCAAAACTTTGGCATGCTCCCCTTTTTTCCCTTTGATTAAAGGGGCCAGAATTTGCAGACGTGTTTTTTCCGGCAGAGTCATTATCTGATCCACCATTTGCTGTACAGTCTGCTGACTGATCTCCCTTCCGCATTTTGGACAATGGGGATGACCGATTCGGGCGTATAAAAGACGCAGATAATCGTATATTTCTGTAACTGTACCTACTGTGGAACGCGGATTACGACTGGTTGTCTTCTGATCGATCGAGATTGCCGGAGAAAGTCCCTCGATATAGTCGACATCCGGTTTATCCATTTGTCCCAAAAACTGGCGGGCATAGGCCGATAGGGATTCAACATAACGCCGCTGCCCTTCTGCGTAAATTGTATCGAAAGCCAGAGATGATTTACCCGAACCGGATAAACCGGTAATAACCACCAGTTTATCCCGGGGAATATCAACTTCTATATTTTTCAGATTATGGACTCGTGCTCCCCGTACTTTGATATATTCCTGGGTCATGTAAACCTCCGAGTTTAGAATAACTCCTGAATCTTGATTCCCATTGCCTGATTCCTAATTAAACACCAGACATCTGCCTGGTACTTCAAGCACCAGTTCAGCGCTTCTTTCCCCTGGTCTTGTACTTCACTCCGCGGGCCTCGCGCCGCGCGCCGCGGGCTTGAGGTGTAATCCGCAACTTGTTTTCCTCCCCCTTAAGTTCAATGATAGCATCCCTGATCTCAGCCGCTCTTTCAAAATCCAGTTCTTTGGCAGCCAGATGCATTTCTTTTTCCATATCCCGCAGAAGTTTGCTCAGTTCTTCCGGAGACAGTGTTTGGCCATAAGCTAATTTAGATTCGGCAACCAAGGTTGTTTCCGGTACCGCGATGATTTTTTTGCGGATCGTCTGCGGGATAATGCCCCATTTTTCATTATATTCCCGTTGCAGCACCCGGCGCCGGTTGGTCTCGGCCAGCGCTATCCGCATGGATTCGGTAGTTTTGTCTCCATACATGATAACCTGGCCATGAGCATTCCGGGCTGCCCGGCCTATTGTTTGGATCAGGGACCGTTCGCCCCGTAAAAAACCTTCTTTATCAGCATCCAAAATCGCCACCAGAGAAACCTCCGGCAAATCAAGGCCTTCCCGTAAAAGGTTAATCCCGACAATAACTTCGATCTCCCCCAAGCGCAGTTCCCGGATTATCTGAGAACGCTCCAGAGTTTTGATATCGGAATGCAGATACTTGACCCTGATGTTAAGATTTTTCAGATAATCGGTCAAATCTTCAGCCATTTTTTTGGTCAGAGTCGTAATTAAAACTCTTTCCTGCACTTCCAGACGTTTGTTTATTTCTCCTATCAGATCATCAATTTGCCCTTTGCTTGGCCTGATAAAAACCTCGGGATCCAGCAGACCGGTCGGCCGAATAATCTGCTCAACAATCGTGTGGCTGTGAGCAAGCTCATAAGGACCCGGAGTAGCACTGACATAAATTTTCTGGGGTGTTAATTTTTCAAACTCATCAAAACGTAAAGGCCGGTTATCCAAGGCTGAAGGCAAACGAAAACCATAAGCAATCAAAGTAGTCTTGCGGGAACGATCTCCCTCATACATGCCCCGTACCTGGGGCAGGCTGACATGTGATTCATCAATAAACATCAGGAAATCCTTAGGGAAATAATGCAAAAGGGTATAAGGGGTTTCCCCCTCTGCCCGGAAGGTCAGATGACGGGAATAATTTTCCACTCCATTACAAAAACCCATTTCCCTCAACATTTCCAGGTCATAATTGGTACGCTCTTCCAAGCGTTGTGCCTCCAGAAGTTTATTCTGACTGCGCAAATAGGCAAGCTGTTCCCTAAGCTCAGCCTCAATATTAACAGCAGCCAATTTTATCTTATCCTGAGCTGTCACATAGTGCGAATTAGGAAAGATTGTAATATGTCTTCTTTCAGCCACAATTTCCCCGGTGAGAACATTTATCTCGTAAATATGCTCAATCTCATCACCAAACAACTCTACCCGGATAGCCTGCTCGCTGGAAGCAGAAGGATATATTTCCACTATATCTCCGCGCACCCGAAAAGTCCCCCTGACAAAAGCCAGGTCATTGCGGTCATATTGAATGGAAACCAGTTTGCGCAGGATTTCGTTACGGTCAATCAGCTGACCCTGACGCAGGGACAAGGTCAGTTTATAATATTCTTCCGGAGAACCCAGCCCGTAGATACAGGAAACACTGGCGACCACAATCACATCCCGCCGTTCAAAAAGAGAAGCGGTAGCCGAGTGTCTTAATTTTTCAATTTCATCATTGATGGAGGCGTCTTTTTCAATAAAGGTATCACTGGAAGGGACATAGGCCTCCGGCTGATAGTAGTCATAATAACTCACAAAATACTCCACAGCATTATCCGGAAAATATTCTTTGAACTCAGTATAGAGCTGTGCCGCCAAAGTCTTGTTATGCGCCAAAACCAGAGTCGGTTTTTTAACCCTCTCAATAACACTGGCCATAGTAAAGGTTTTGCCTGAACCGGTCACCCCGAGAAGGGTCTGGTGGGCGAGTTTATTCTGGACACCCTTAACCAGAGCATCAATCGCCTGAGGCTGATCACCTGCCGGCTGATAGGACGCTTTTAAGTTAAACTCCATATTCTTTATCCTCAAATTTCCTGTAATTTTCATGTGTTTGCTCTATTATAT
>DATMYJ010000145.1:0-3931 GCA_035561015.1 Desulfitobacteriaceae bacterium
ATTATATATACCCGCATCATTTCTGTCATTCCAGGGTAAACACCAACCCAAAATGTGTTTTTCATGATCTGGTCAGTTACCTGTAGATCACCGACCATTCGATATCTTTTCCCCTCATTCCTCAATTCATCAAAACATGGATGTTTTATGAGATTTCCGGCAAACAACATTCTTGTCTGTATCCCTTTTAATTCCAGTTTGCTGACAATCTGATCCCGAGTAAATCCCGCATTCTCTCTGATAGTTACCAAAAAGCCAAACCAGGACGGATCACTATTTACTGTTGCTTCAGGAAGTATAAAATATTCTTCATGCGATGAAAGCCCTTCTCGGAGCTGATTCCAGTTATTCTTACGGGCTTCAATAAAATGGGAGAGTTTTTGCAATTGCGCACAACCAATAGCCGCTTGCATATCGGTAACTTTCAAATTATAGCCAAAATGTGAATAGACATACTTATGATCGTAACCATAAGGTAATTCGCCAAACTGTTGTCCCAATCTGTTCGAACAAGTATTGTCTCTTCCGGATGGACACCAGCAATCACGACCCCAGTCACGGAATGATTCAACCAGTCGTTTCAGCATTGGATCGTTGGTGTATACGGCTCCTCCCTCACCCATAGTCATGTGATGAGGGGGGTAGAAACTTGACGTTCCGATATGACCAATGGTTCCGGTATACTGCCATTTACCATTTATCAGGTAACGGGAACCAAGTGCATCACAATTGTCTTCAATCAACCATAGGTTATGTTTATCGCAGAATGATTTCACAAAAGCGAGATCAAAAGGATTTCCCAGGGTATGAGCAAGCATTACCGCTTTTGTTTTATCTGATACTGCCTGCTCAAGCTGAGAACAGTCAATATTGTAGCTGGGTAGCGATACATCAACAAAAACCGGAACGGCACCATACTGAATAATGGGTGCCACAGTTGTAGGAAAGCCGGCAGCTACCGTAATTACTTCATCGCCTTGTTTTATCCGACGCTCACCAAGTTTTGGCGATGTTAACGCCAAAAAAGCGAGCAAATTGGCTGACGAGCCGGAATTTGTAAGCGAGCAATATTGAACACCAAGAAATTCGGCAAACTCCTTTTCAAACTGCTCAGCATAACGACCTGTAGTCAACCAGAATTCAAGAGAGCTGTCAACAAGGTTAATCAACTCATTTTCGTCAAAAACTCTTCCTGCATAGGGTATACGGGATTGACCCTCGACAAAGGTTTTGTGTTGAACCGGTTTATGAACAAGTTCGTAATACGCTTTTGTTTTTTCAAGGATTTCCTGTTTAAGCAACTCAGCTTGTGTCATATTTCTTTGTACACTAATTTCGTATAATCACGTTTCATTATGGGTATTTATAACTTGAAAACCATCTCATCTGTGGTTGCGATTGTATTCGGACAAATGGTTCTTGCTTTTGCTTCAGCTAACCTCCGACTATCAATAGTTGGGTATCGGAACGCATCGAAATGAATTAGTGCAAGTTGTCTGGCATTTGCTTCGAATGCAATTCGAGCGGCAGTTTCCGGGTTCAAATGCGGCCAGAACTCACTTTCTTCCCCAGCACGAAAAGCACATTCAGCAATAAGAAGATCTGTTCCTTTTGCAAGTTTTACCGCATTATCGCAGTATTCGGTATCAGGACAGTAAGTTATTATCTTGTCCTCTATACTAAAACGAAAACCTATTGTTGGAACAGAGTGGCGCATGGCCGCTGTTTGTACTGAAAATGCAGAATTGGCATAGAATCCATCGATCTCAGCAATATTAACAGGATAGGGAAGATTAGCGAAAGGGAGAGAGTAAGGTGCTCTGAAAATAGTCTGTAATGCAGCTTCAATTCCAGGCTGTCCATAGATTCTGAGGCCCTGCTTAAACTCGAACTTGTTCAGAAGATGCAATCCAATGATGTGATCAAGATGCGTATGACTGATAAAAAGAGACACCGGTTTATCTGTATAAATATACCTGTCAGCTTTGAAGAGGCCGTTACCCGCATCAAGAAGAATGTTATGTTCACTGGTTTCAATGAAGACAGAAATGGTATTCCCGGTCGGAGAGTCATACCATCCGTTGGTGCCAAGAAAAACAACCTTCATTTCTTCGTCCTTATCCCTTCATATAGTCGGTGATCTGCTGACAGCATAAATTATACATATCACCTGAACGATATTGTTTGTACCATGAAACCGTTTCGGCAACAGCTTTTTCGATATTCCATTGAGGCGACCATCCAAGCAGTGATTTTGCTTTGTTAATATCGAGCTTCAGCAGATTTGCCTCGTGTAGCGCTGCGGGGTTAGAGTGGCCCTGCCAACTGCCCTCCCCCCAGATTTTAACAATATTATCAACCAATGCACCAACGGAGAGAAAACTGGAATCCTCCGGTCCAAAATTCCATCCTTCAGCGTGTGCTGATGGATTTCCGGCCATTTTTTCTGCGAGCAATAGATATCCTGACAGTGGTTCAAGCACATGCTGCCATGGGCGTATGGCATGAGGACTTCGAACAATAATCGGTTCGCCCCGCTCAAGATGGCGAATGCTATCTGGAACAATACGATCAGCCTGCCAGTCACCGCCACCGAAAACATTTCCGGCACGCGCCGAAGCTAAACTTTTGCCGTGTGTAGAAAATGATCCCGGATTGAAAAAAGATTTTCTGTATGCTTCTGTTACAAGTTCACTACATGCCTTGCTTGAACTATACGGATCATAACCACCGAGGCGGTCATTTTCACGGTAACCCCAGACCCATTCCTTGTTATCATAACATTTATCAGTTGTGACGTTCACAATCACTCTGACTGATTCTACTTGTCGGCAACATTCCAATACGTTAACGGTACCACCAACATTGATATCGTAGGTGGATTTCGGATTACTATACGACTCCCTGACCAGTGGCTGAGCTGCAAGATGAAAGACTATTTCAGGTGGAGCTTCGTAAAAGCACTGAAGCAGCTGTTCGTAATTTCTTACATCCCCTATCCGATGATTTATTTTCCTGTCTAGACCTGCGACCACAAAATTATCTTGCGTGGTAAGCGGCTTCAGTGCATATCCAGAGACTTCTGCTCCAAGCATCTTGAGCCAGATAGTAAGCCATGAGCCTTTAAAACCGGTATGACCGGTAACCAATACCTTTTTACCTTTCCAGAATTGTTGCTTCATTGTACTCATTTTTTCTTCACCATATTTTCCATGGGGCTTTACGGGTATCCCATAGTTCTTCTAAATGAGTTTTATCACGCAGCGTGTCCATCGGCCTCCAAAAACGATTATGTTCAAATGCTACAAGCTGTCCTTCTGCTGCAATATTAACTAATGGTTCACTCTCCCAGGAAGATGTATCACCATTTATATATTTCAATACATCAGGTTGCAAAACAAAAAAACCACCATTAATCCAGGAACCATCACCTGGCGGTTTTTCCTGAAAACCAAGCACAGCATTTCCTTTCCGCATTAATGCCCCATAACGTCCAGGAGGCTGCACTGCACAAACAGTAGCAAGTTTTCCATGCTTCTTATGAAAAACGATCTCGGATGTAATATCAATATCAGCAACACCATCCCCGTAGGTAAAGCAAAATGGTTCATCAGGATCAAGATATTTAGCTACCCGTTTCAAGCGGCCTCCAGTTGCTGTATCCTCACCAGTATCAACAAGTGTAACCTTCCATGGCTCCGACTTCTGCTTGTGAACTTCCATCTTGTTCTCCGCCATATCGAAAGTGACATCTGACATATGCAGGAAGTAGTTTGCAAAATACTCTTTGATAACATATCCTTTATAGCCAAGGCAGATAATAAAATCATTTACGCCATGAGCTGAATAAAGCTTCATGATATGCCAGAGAATTGGCTTCCCTCCGATTTCGATCATAGGTTTTGGCTTGAGATGCGACTCTTCCGAGATG
>DATMYJ010000146.1:0-3135 GCA_035561015.1 Desulfitobacteriaceae bacterium
GAATATATATGCCTGAACTAATCCTGTAAGAAGTCCAAGGATCGTCATAAAGATTGGGAATAACAGGGGCACAATGGTGAGCAAAATAGCAATTACCATAGTGCCGCTCATCATATTGCCAAAGAGACGGATAGCCATAGCCAAAGTACGGGAAATTTCGCCTATTATGTTAAAGGGCAGCATAATAACTGTCGGTTCGATATAAGATTTAAGATACCCAGCCAAGCCCTTTTCTCTGATACCATAGGCTGGTACAGCAACAAAAACACACAAGGCCAAAGCCACAGTAGTAGAAAGTGAACCAGTTGGCGACTCGTAACCGGGAATCAGCGTAAAGATACTGGCCGAAGCAACCAGGAGGAAGAGGGTCCCGAGAAATCCCAAATATTTACGAGGGTTCTCAAGGCCGACATCCCCGATTTGTTTAATAATTGTTGTAACGATTATTTCGAGAGAGTCCTGCCAGCGGGAACGCTCCATTCCCAAGGTAATTTTGCGGGTTATGAGTATTGAACTCAAAACCAGAAAAAGCATTAAGGCCCAGGTCGTCAGAATCGTAGTATTGAGTTCTATAAATCCATAGTGCCAGTAGACAGTCTGATCAGGAGTAATGTTCATGACTTGCCTCCTTCCTGTGATACTGGGACAGATTTATGCTTGCGGATGAGTTGATTGACTAGGAACCTGGCAATCATAAATCCTGCCAGACAGGAAAGGAGCCTGCTCAACTTACCTTGCGAAACAAAATAGAAGGCAGCCAAGACAATGCCCGTACGCAACAGAAAGCTGCCGAGGAAGAGAAACTCCGGCCGTTTGGCTGAAAGACCTGTCTGCACAGTCCGCCATAAACCGCCGTAAAAAATAACTCCAGCCAGCAGGCCAATCATCACTGCCAGAACGAAACTAAAAGGATCATTCATCAGCATCCCTCCCCTCATTTATGTTATTTTGCCCGTTTTTTTGCTTATCCTCAGGCTGCTCTATTTTCTCCTCTTCTTTTTTTATCCAGTACCAGGCATTCAGGCAACCGATAACCAATCCCAGAGTGAGCATCATCAAGGTCCAGGAATAACTGCCCTGATAATTTTTATCCAGCCATCTGCCCAGAGCGACTCCCAGCAGTGTCGGTATGACTATCGACCAGCCGATTATTCCCATCATTCCTAAGCCGAACCAAACCTCAGCTCTATTTTCTTTTTTTGCTTTAATCTTCCGGGCTGCTTTGGCCTCGATATGCCGACTATATTCCTTTTGCGTTTTCGCTCCAGGTTTCCCTGATTCATTTTCCATGATAATACCTCACTAAGCGGTTGATAAAATTGCTTTCCATTTTCTTCAGAGTCGTATGAATATTTTTTTCCCTTTCATTAAGCTCCACAAATTCCCGTTCCACAGCCTCATGCAGCTGTTCAAGGGTTACTCCTCCGCTGGCATTACGCACAGAAACCAAAATATTGAAACCGGTCTTTACGAGAATTCCTGTATCAACAGCAATAAATGCTTCTCCCTCAGTATCATTCTCGTAAGTCAGAATGCCTGGTTCCAGAGCTGCCACACAATCCAAACGTTGCGGCCAAATGCCAAAAGAACCACTGCCGGTTTCAGCAACAATGCGAGTTACCCCGGTTTTCACAGCAAATATCTGGTAGGGAAGCACAATTTTAAGCGTCATAGCGGTTGCAGTCATCATTTGCCTCCGTTTAAAGCTTCGTCGACCGTGCCGATCATATATAGGGCACTCTCCGGATAATCCTTGAACTCATCATTCAGGATACGTTCGCAGCCATCCAACGCATCCTCCAGCCTGACAAGCTTTCCTTTGATACCGCTGAAATGTTCCGTGACAATAAATGGCTGGGTAAGAAAGCGCTCCAGCCGGCGGGCCCGGGAAACTATATTACGATCCTCTTGGGACAACTGCTCCAGGCCGAGCATGGCAATAATATCCTTGAGTTCAGAGTATTGAGCCAGCGTCCGGCGGATTTCCTGAGCCAGAAAATAATGGCGTTCGCTTATTTTACCAGGGGTAGCCATTTTGGAATTGGACAAAAGAGGATCAATAGCCGGGTAAAGACCCTCCCCTGCCCTTTTGCGTGAAAGTACAATCGATGCCGAAAGATGGGAAAATATATGCACAGCTGCAGGATCGGTAAAATCATCTGCCGGCACATAGACGGCCTGAATTGAAGTAATGGCTGCCATATCGGTATTGGCAATCCGTTCCTCCAGCTGGGACAGGTCGGTTCCCAAGGTCGATTGATAACCCAAACGGGAAGGCATTTGCCCCATCAGTCCGGATACTTCTGCTCCGGCCTGAATAAATCGGAAAATATTATCAATCAACAGCAGAACATCCTTCTGCTCATCATCCCTGAAATACTCGGCCATTGTCAAAGCCGCATGACCGACCCGGAAACGGCTGCCAGGAGACTCGTTCATCTGGCCAAAAATCATACACATATTTTCCAGAACACCTGCTTCTTTCATATCACGGTACAATTCTTCTGCTTCCCGGCATCTTTCACCTATCCCGCAGAATATACTGACGCCTTTTTGATGACCGATCATGTTGTGGATCATCTCTGTCAGCAGTACAGTCTTACCAACACCAGCCCCGCCAAAAAGTCCGGCTTTGCCCCCGCGCTCCAGAGGAAGCAAAAGGTCAATTACTTTAATACCGGTCTCGAAGACTTCCGTACGGGTAGAATGCCTCACCAGGGGCAGGGGATCCTGATGGATGGAACGCCATTGGACATTTTCAGGATTCGGCTTGCGGTCTATTGCATTGCCGAAGACATCAAACACCCTTGAGAGGATTTCCCGGCCAACCGGTACTTTTATAGCACTGCCAGTATCTTCCACCAATTGACCTCTGGCCAGGCCCTGCGTTGGTGTCAGGGCAATCCCCCGGACAATATTTTTGTCTATCTGAGCAAGAACCTCGATCATTATTTCCTTGTCTTTTCCGGTCAAGAGTAAGGAGTAGATGCCAGGCAGATGATTTTCAAAGCGAATATCAATAACACTGCCCCTTATTGACACAATATAACCGGCAGATAAAAATGTATTTGACTTGCTCAAATTATCACACCTCATCAATTTTATCGTAAGCCAGCAGTTAAATTGTTTATCTAC
>DATMYJ010000147.1:0-3483 GCA_035561015.1 Desulfitobacteriaceae bacterium
GTAAATGGTTCATCAACTAAAATCATCTTAGGTTGATGCAATGTTGTCATTGCTAACATGAGCAATTGACGTTCACCTCCACTAAGCGTCATTGGCGTTCGCTTTAGATTTGGCTCCAACGTCCTAAAAACGGAAAGTACATCCTCTATTCTCTGCTTTAACAGCTTTTTGTTAAGAGTTAAACCGGCCATCTCTAAATTTTCTTTCACTGTAAGCTCTTCAAAGAGATTGTTCTTTTGCGGAATATAAAGCAAACCTTTTTTCAACAATACTGCCGTTGGCTTGCCGGTAATATTCTCTCCATCTAGCAATATCTGCCCACTTTCCCATTGCGGCAACATTCCATAAATGGCTTTAAGCAACGTAGACTTGCCGCTACCATTGCTTCCTGCAAGCAAAACAATGTCGCCTTTGCTCACTGTCAAAGATATATCAAACAGCACCTGTTTTTTGCCATAACCTGTTGACAATTTTTCTAATTTCAGCATGGTGTTGTCATATGTATGCCGACATTATCTGTTTGTTTTTTCGAAGCTTATCCATAGTCTCAAAGCTAGAAAAGACTCCTTCATTCAAAAAGAAAATTGTATCAGCAACATCTGCAATAAAATCGGTGTTGTGCTCAATGAGCAAAATGGTTTTGCCCTGCTCCCTCAAGGTACGGATATGCTTGGCAATCTTGATACGGAACTCTGGTTGGATTCCTGCCACAGCTTCATCAAGCAAAAGCAGCTTTGCGCCGTTTGCTACACAGCAAGCAAGCGTCAGCAGCTTTTGTTGACCATACGAAACGTCAGAAGCCAAAGAGCTCTTAACATCACAGAGGTGATACTCTTCAACAATCTCATCTGCTCGTTGGGCTAACAGCTTGTTTATACTACGATAAAACTGTTCAGGCAACATAGCATGGAGCCAATTATCCGTTGGATTGTGCTGCATTGCCAGTATAACATTTTCTTTTACCGTCAGTTTTGTAATGAGCCGCAAGTCCTGAAAGGTTCTGCCAATACCTTGCCTGTTGATGGTGAATGGCGGCTGGTGTACAAGATTTTTCCCACTGAACAATATCTGTCCATTTTGTGGTTTGATGAATCCGGTAATCAGATTAAACAAAGTTGTTTTCCCTGCACCATTGCCACCCATCAAGGCATAAATCTTCTCTTTCTCCAAGGACAATGAAAGGTCTCTTAGAATTTGCTTTTCAGGAACAAAGCCAAAAGTGAGATGTTTCAATTCAAGTATCACTGTAAACTTTGAACATTATTCAATGAGTGTGTGTGAGCCCGAGTAGCTTGACCATCTAGATGTAAAAATAACAATTCATTTGCTTAAGACCTGAATCCGAATAATTGGAATGATCCGAGTTGGAATTTCTTTATCTCTTTCACCGATTAATCCGCACACTTCTTGATAGTGCTGATCATCTTGTTGATCTCCAGCACGTCGGTGGAAAGTTCCATGAGTTTTTTCTGGATATCAAGAATCTTGTCGGTGCAAAGATCATAGATCTCTCTGTTTTGCTCTGCACATGAAGCGGGGTCACCCTCTTTTCTGCGTCCGCCAATGACGTAATCTACGTCAATCCCTACGATTTCCAGCTTTTTCCGCAGGATTTTGCCGATCATGCTCCGTCCATTGACATAAGGGGTGAGATAGCTACCATCCTTTGCCCCTATTGCCTTTGCAAGGGCTATCTGGGTTCCGAACTGCTCTCTGATGACCTCCCTGAACCGTTTAGCCTGCTCTTTATAGACTACTTCACGAGCTGCCATAACCCCTTAATAATTTTGCTGCATAGATATAAATTTTGTGATGCGCATTATCAGGCGAATATGTCGGTCAGCGCAGTGAAATGTAGAGGATTAAAAAAACCACAATTTTCTCAACATCTTCCACGCAAATTATTGATAAAAAAGTAATTATTCTGCGTTTTTTATACCCAACAGACACTTGACCTTCGCAAAGGCAAAGCTCAAATCATTGGGTGGCAATACGGAGCAGTGGCACCCTAGTTGAACAGCTAGTAAGGCATTGACAGCTAACGTTACCATTTGATTGTTCATATTGGAGATATGGGAGTGCTATTTAAGTCCATAATATTTAAGAAGTGCTTCCTTGATAACGTCAGTCGCAACAGCGAGACCGATCTTCCATGTACCGTTGGCAGCCTTCTTCATGTTTTCGACTAGCCACGTGCGGACCTGAGGCCCCATTGGTTCGGCCGTGCTGTGCGGCTCCTCGCAAGCAGCTAACTGCGCCAGCTCTAACGCGTCAGCATCCGGAAGCCCGGAGTGAGCAAGGAACTGGATGAGCCCTTCTTTGTCTCGCTCACCGACAGCAATAGCGATACGTGCACCGTCTCCTGATGCTGAGACTGACGTGTAGTTGCCATAAATGATTTGTTGGGCGATCTGCGTTACAGCCGCCGAAGAAGAATGTATGTCGGATGATGAGTCTGATGGACCTAAAGAAACTGTGGATGCCTCAGGAATAGATTTTTCCAGTTCGATGGTCAGCTCTAAAACACGACTCCGGACAGAGTGACGAATCGCAGCTAATGCTGCTCGTGAAATTGATCCTATAACAGAATTGCAAGCATAATCTGGATACACTTTGCCCTGAAGAAGGTGGATAAGATTTGCTGTGTCAATTACGAGTGAGCCCCTTTTCTTGGAGGAGAACAAGAGGTCGTCAACTGCTGCGATGCTTTCGCGCATCTTGTACTGCACCCACTGCTTGCCTGCGAATTTATCAATCAGGTATGGAGATATCGGTGCGTTCTGGATACCAGAGCCAAATGGACCTGAAAAATTCGCTATGTAACAAACGCCGATAATTCGGTAGTCTGGTATGTCAGCATCTCCCGGATAGCCTTCTGACTCATGCTTAATCCAGTCTGCTAGCGGCTGGCTCTCAAGTCGAGCAGCTAGTAACCTAAGTTTTAGAAGGATTGGCCCGAGATCGGAGCCTTCCCTAAGAACTGCAGCCTGAATGTCATGAAGAAGAATCACATATCACTCCTTGTATGTACTTAACAACAATTAAATTGATCCACATCACACTGCTACTTAAAACCTGTATTTCCAGAAGTTCTAGAACGGTTATAACGTTATAAAAATATACGCGTTATTCATCAAACTTACACGCTGATCATCAATTATCATTATTCCTGAAAGCCTGATGAATCCTATCTTCACAGGCAGAAGATGTCAGGTCGTGCTATGCTTCAGTGCTGAATAGTATCCGCTATTTGTGCCGAGGTGTAGCTCTGCGTGTCCAGGGGGGACAAAAGGTGTGCTGAGGGTGCAAAAAAAAGCCTGCGGTTGGCAGGCTTTGAGGGGTGATATGTGGACGATAGAAGATTCGAACTTCTGACCTCTACAGTGTCAATGTAGCGCTCTAACCAACTGAGCTAATCGTCCTCTTTGAAAGGGTGTAAATATAGGCTTTCATTCGGCATTTGCAAAGGGAATGAAAGCCCGG
>DATMYJ010000148.1:0-2391 GCA_035561015.1 Desulfitobacteriaceae bacterium
GAATGCGGGGGTGCATTTGGACGCTTAGCCCTCGTATCGAGCTAATAGCGTAACCGACCATAGAAGGTCGGTTATTGTGTTTTTCGGGAGGTGATAAAAATAAGCCTGTCAATCTATTCAGTAAGGAATAGTCCTGAGTTGATCATTAAAAATAGGAAAGAGGGGGATCATTGTGAAAAGAAGATTAATATTTGTATTCCTGATGCTGATTTGCACATTAATAATTACTTCGTGCTCTTCATCAAACTCTGGAACAAATACTCCCAGCACTCCTGATAACTCACAAGTTGCTCAAAATCCTGCTGTCAGCATTGAAAATTATTCTTTCAAACCCGCAGTTCTGACTGTATCGGCAGGCACGACTGTAGTCTGGACAAATAATGACTCTGTTGCGCACAATATCAAATCAACTGATTTTAGTTCGAAAAATTTGGCCAAAGGTGAAACCTTTGAATTCAAATTTGATAAAACAGGAACCTATAGTTATTCCTGCGGGATCCATCCGACAATGACAGGCCAAATCATAGTTAAATAAATCTCTGCCGCAAGCAGGAATAACTGAATCATAAAAGTGAAAGGAGAAGAATATGAAAAAAGTAATTATGGCAGTTACTGTCTTTATCCTTTCTGTACTCCTGGTAACAGGATGTGCAAGTCAAAATTGGTCGAGCGCAAACCAGGACCTCTCCAACACAAGAAATGCAGTCAATTCCGGAATAAATCTGGCAAATATTGCAACCCTGGGGGCAGCGTGGTATCTGCCAATCGAAGGTATCAGCGAATGGGGAGCATTAGCCACTAACCCTGTAGTCTTAGGTAATAATGCTTATTTTCAGGATCTCAAAAGCAATATATATGCGGTTGATTTTACAACAGGTAAACAGTTATGGATGAAAAAATATGATATGGATATTGCCGGTCCAGCCGGAGTGGCAGTAGGAGATGACAAGATATTTGCGGTCAAGGGCCATTTTGAGATAACAGCTGTAGATCTTAGCGGCAAGGAACTATGGTCTGTAAATCTATCCAACAACCAGAATATCGGCATTGATATCCAGCCGGTTGTTTATAATAATATGGTTTTCGTCTCAACTGTACCAGGCGTATCGAATCAAAACTTCTACAAAGGCGGATCATTTGGAGTGATCTATGCTTTGGAACAGAATACTGGGAAAGTTATTTGGAGCTTTGACACCGTCGATTCCAAGGATATATGGGGTAATCAACTGGTGAATAGCGGCGGTGGCGCCTGGTATCCACCAGCAATCGATACGGTTTCGGGTATCATGTATTGGGGAATAGGAAATGCCGCCCCATGGCCGGGAACCAAAGATTTCCCAAATGGGTCAAGCAGACCGGGGCCCAACCTCTATACAAGCAGCATTGTGGCATTAGACTCAAAAGATGGCAAGCTCATCTGGTATAACCAGGTTGCTCCCCATGATTTGTTCGACTACGATTTTCAAATTTCTCCGATTCTTGCTGCTGTAAATATCGATGGCGTAAACCAGGAAATCGTAATAGGAGCAGGCAAGATGGGTAAGGTAGTTGCTTTTGACAGGAAGACAGGTAAAACGATTTGGAGTACTCCGGTGGGTACTCATAAAAATGACACTTTAACGGAACTTCCCGAAGGTATCACAGAAGTTGCTCCAGGCCCTCTGGGCGGAGTTGAAACAGTCATGGCATATGCCGATGGAATTGTTTATGCGCCCCTTGTTGACATGACTGTGCAATATAAACCTTCTGGGTTTGTCGCAGAGTCATTTGATATTGCTGCAGCAAAGGGCGGGCTTGTGGCAATTGATGCAGCTTCCGGCAAGATTCTGTGGGATAAAAAGCTGGATTCCATGAATGTTGGGGGAGCAACTATCGTCAATGATCTGGTATTTACGGCAACATACGACGGGAAAATATACGGATTCAACAGAACAACTGGTGAACAGGTCTGGGAATACCTGGCACCCGGAGGAATAAACGGCTGGCCTGCCGTCAGCGGCGATACCATAATATTTCCTGTAGGAGTCGGCCCAACACCAATGCTGTTGGCTTTCAAAATCAATGGCACAGCGTCTATCCCCGGCGGGACGATGATCCCGGCTGGAGGAAGCGGTAAAGGATTCCAGCAATAGCAGCAGATCCTCATATTCCTGATAAAGTAATGTTTAGCAGGAATATGCCCAACTTTGATGCTTTGAGGAAGATAGTATTCAAAATGCAGTTAAGGGGACAGAAAGAAAGAAGATTGTCACATCCGGCTAATGGGAATGATTCCCATTAGCCGGGCAAGACGAAAGCCAATCGATCTCTGATATATCGTTTTTCTATAAAATCGTATAAGAGATGATAGTTTTAGAAGATGATCCATTGATGAATTGAGCAGGTAAAGGA
>DATMYJ010000149.1:0-7966 GCA_035561015.1 Desulfitobacteriaceae bacterium
TCCTTTCTGGTTTCTGCTACTAACTCAGGAACAAGACTTTTCAGGTTATTAATTTCGTTTTCCTTCAAATTCATTTTCACAATAACCTTTACCATGCAGACACCTCCAACATATTTTAAACTATTACTCTAATAATATACATTGAAAATGATTTATACAACCTGATTATGCCCGGAAATTGAAATTCTCTGATTGCCCTGGTTGCTTTCCGAAGACCAATCTGTGATGGATTTGATGTTACAGGGCCAACTGCAAAATATTTAAAACGTCATTCCGCTTCAGTTCAACAAAATTACCGGTTATCCCTGCCGGCGTTCTACGGCATTTGTCCGCCATCTCTCCCAGTCTCTCATCACCGATATTCAAATCTTTCAGCCTGGTGGGCATACCCATTTCCCTGAAAAAGCCTTCCAGGTATTTTATACCCTCCAAGGCTGTATTCTCCGGGAATTCTAGGTCAGGTTCAACCCTGAATACCCTCTGAGCGAACTGGGCAAACCTGGGAATGTTGTGCCGGCAGACATATTTCATCCATGCAGGGAAAATTACTGCCAAGCCTGCCCCATGGGCCACATCATAAATAGCGCTTAATTCATGCTCGATCTTGTGGGAGGCCCAGTCCCCTAACCGTCCCAGGCCCAGAAAATCACTGTGCGCTATGGCCGCTGCCCACATGATTTCCGCCCGGGCAGGAAAATCGTCAGGACAACGCAAAGCCAGCGGGGCATATTTCAAAACAGAACAGAGAGTAGCTTCGCACAGCCTGTCGGTGAGATCCACGTTTTTTTCATCGGTAAAGTACCTCTCCAGGACATGAACCATGATATCCACAGACCCGCAGGCTGTCTGATAACTGGGAAGAGTAAAGGTCAATTCCGGATTCAAAAGAGCAAATTTTGGCCTGGTAATATCAGAATTTAGTCCTCGCTTGAACCAACCGTCTTCATTGGTTATAACAGAACTTTTGCTGGTTTCACTGCCGGCAGCTGCCAGGGTGATAACAGCTCCTGTGGGCAGGGATTCATTGGGCAGAGCCTTGTCGCTATAAAAATCCCAAACTTTACCCTGATAGGGGACGCCTATCCCTATTGCTTTGGCTGTGTCGACCACACTTCCCCCACCGACTGCCAGAATAAAACCTATTTCCTGCTCCCGGCATATCTTAATTCCTTTCTCCACCAGACTCAGTCTGGGATTAGGCTGAACTCCGCCCAGTTCAACGAACTCCACACCCTCGTTTAGTAAGGAATCAACTATTTTATCATAAAGGCCGGAAACCTTGATGTTCCCTTGCCCATAGAGCAATAAGATTTTTTTCCCGAAGCGGGCGCTCTCTGCTCCTGCCCGCAGCTCGCTGCCTTGGCCGAAGATGATTTTGGTAGGACTCAAATACTCAAAGTTCTGCATTCTTTCCCTCCTTTAGCCCAGTACGTACATGTAGGATTGCTGGTTGAAGCATTTTGCCCAAGGACAGTTTTGCTCTATTTGTAAGTGAGAGGCTAACAATAAGATGTCAGCCTCTCACAACAGCATTATGTTAACGAAATTCAACTCATAGGCCATAAATATGAAGACGATTAGTTACTCGGGTTGTATATCTTTTTGTTGGGTTTCCATCTTTTGAGCCTGAGATTTAACTAGTTCATCTAATTTATACAATAATTCCCTGTCATTTTGGGTTTTGGATTTGAAAAAACTGATCATGCTTACCATAACGTAAATACTTAGGCAAAGAATGGCCAGATAAACTAATAATATCAATAATCCTATGAGACCATAACCGAGGCCTTGACCTAAATCCATCATTTTCCCTTCCCTTCCTTTCCGTTGCAGATATACGCCAAACCATATTTCTTCTTTTCGACATAATTGCTGCTAATCCTTTTAAGTGCCGGGAATTTACTTTCTTTTAAAATATCGTCAGTAATAATGTGCCTTAAGCTAGCAGCTGCGACGCCGCCTGAATGGAGTAAGGCGCAAGGCAGTAATCTCTCAACGAAAAAGGGGATGTCCCGAAACTATGAAATAGCTCAATGGGACATCCCCTTTAATAACATGGCTCTTGATAATTTTTATTTCATACCTTCTTCCACTGCTACAGCAACTGAAACTGTGGCGCCGACCATGGGATTGTTGCCCATGCCGATCAGTCCCATCATTTCCACGTGAGCCGGAACAGATGATGAACCGGCGAACTGAGCATCGGAATGCATTCTGCCCATAGTATCAGTCATGCCATAGGAAGCAGGACCTGCTGCGACATTGTCAGGGTGAAGAGTTCTGCCGGTACCACCGCCGGAAGCCACGGAAAAATATTTCTTTCCTTGCTCGATACATTCTTTTTTATAGGTGCCGGCAACCGGATGCTGAAAACGGGTTGGATTGGTGGAATTACCGGTAATAGAAACATCAACTGCTTCATGATGCATGATTGCCACACCTTCCCGCACATCATCGCAACCGTAGCATTTAACTAAAGCTTTCTCGCCTTTAGAAAAAGGTTTTTCTTCCGTAATTTTTAACTCATTAGTGTAATAATCCAGTTCTGTTTCCACATAGGTAAAGCCGTTTATTCTGGAAATAATATAGGCAGCATCTTTGCCCAGACCATTTAAGATGACCCTTAAGGGCTGCTTCCGGACTCTGTTAGCCGATTTAGCTATACCGATGGCACCTTCAGCGGCAGCAAAGGATTCATGGCCGGCAAGGAAAGCAAAACATTTGGTATCCTCCCGTAAAAGTTTAGCGGCCAGGTTACCATGACCAAGACCAACTTTTCTTTGATCTGCTACGGAACCGGGGATACAAAAGGCCTGCAGTCCTTCGCCAATTGCTTCAGCTGCTTCAGCAGCCACGGTAATCCCTTTCTTGATAGCAATGGCTGCCCCCAGGGTATAGGCCCACAAAGCATCATCAAAACAGATTGGCTGGATTGCTTTAACCAAAGCATGGACATTGATCCCTTTATCTAAACATACCTTTTCGGCTTCTTCAATATTTTTAAGACCGTATTTTTCTAACACGGGGGTGATTTGATTAATTCTTCTCTCGTAACTTTCGAATAATGGCATTACTGTCTCCTCCTCTGTTTATTCGTGTCTTGGATCAATGTATTTTACTGCTTCATCATATCTGCCATATTGTCCTGTTGCCTTCTCCAAAGCTTCATTAGCTGTCATATCTTTGGCAACCATTTCCATCATTTTTCCAAGGTGAACAAACTTATAACCGATAACCTCGTTGTCATCGTCCAGTCCCAAACTGGTTATATATCCCTCCGCTATATCCAAATAACGGGTGCCCTTTATTTTTGTGCCATACATGGTCCCTACCTGTGATCTTAAGCCTTTCCCCAGATCTTCAAGACCAGCACCGACTGGCAAGCCTCCTTCGGAAAAAGCAGTTTGGGTCCGGCCATAGACTATCTGCAAGAATAGCTCTCTCATAGCGACATTGATAGCATCACAGACCAGATCAGTATTCAAAGCTTCCAAAATAGTTTTCCCCGGCAGTATCTCTGAAGCCATAGCGGCGGATTGAGTCGAGCCTGAGCAGCCAATAACTTCGATCAGAGCTTCTTCGATAATACCTTCCTTGACGTTTAAAGTGATCTTGCAGGCCCCCTGCTGAGGGGCACAGCCGCCAACACCGTGAGTAAGCCCGGAAACATCCTTGATATCATAAACCTTGACCCATTTGCCTTCTTCAGGAATGGGTGCCGGGCCATGTTTGGGGCCTTTTTTGATAGTACACATGTTTTCGACTTCGTGCGAGTAAAGCATTAAATTCTCCTCCTTGAATGTTTATTGCAGCGTCATTCTTTTTTCGCCTCTTCCGCAGTGACAGGGCTTATGGCTTTATTATACTCCTGTAGTTTTCGATCTGCCAGGTAGAATATGCTTCCTTCAGGGTATTTCCCATCTGCTCCGATTTTTCCTGCCGGTACTCCGCTCAGAAGCTCGATACCCTCCTCAATAGTACTCACGGCATAGATATAAAAGTGGTTTTCCTTGACGGCTTCCAGGATCTCTTCTTTTAACATCAGATTATCGATATTACTTGCCGGGATAATAACACCCTGTTCCCCGGATAAGCCTCTGGCTTTGCAAGTGTCAAAGAAGCCCTCGATTTTTTCGGTAGCTCCGCCGATAGGCTGGATTTCGCCGTGCTGGTTGACAGAGCCGGTAACAGCCAGACTTTGTTTCAGAGGGACACCTGCCAGGCTGGAGAGGATGGCATAAAGTTCGGCACTGGAAGCACTGTCCCCCTCCACACCTTCGTATGTTTGTTCAAAGGTAATTTGCGCTGTCAGACTCAGCGGTTTTTCCTGGGCCAGTTTTCCGCCCAGATAACCGGCCAGGATCAAAACACCTTTGGAATGGATACTGCCGCTCATTTCGGTTTCCCGCTCAATATTGATAACCCCGCCGCGTCCGATATATGTTCTGGCAGTAATTCGTGATGGCATACCAAAGGAATAGCCTCCCACTCCTACAACAGAAAGACCGTTGACTTGTCCGGCCACAGCATCTTCGGTAGCGATTAAGATCTTTTTCTCTAAAATCATTTCCTGTATTTTTTCTTCCTGCCTGTTGGAGCGATACTTCCGTTCCTGTATTGCTTTATCTACATGAAGAGCATCTACAAACTCCGCACCATCCATTTGCGCCAGTTCTATGGCCTCATAGACAATCTCGGTAACCTCATTAAACCGGGTAGATAGTTTGTTCTGATCTCCGGCCAGGCGGGAACCGTATTCGATTATCCTGGCCACACCGGCCCGGTTAAAATGTTTGAGATTTCTCTGCCGGCAAAGCGAACTGACAAAGGAGACGTATTGGCGCAGGTTTTCCGGAGTCCGGGGCATTTCTATATCAAAATCAACTTTTACTTTAAAAAGTTTCTGGAAATCTTCATCCATTGTCAGAATCAGATAAAAGAGCGGACTGCCGATCAGAACGATCTTGAGATCAAGGGGGATAGGCTCCGGTCTTAGGGTTACAGTAGGAACATAACTGTATTGCTCTCCAATATTTTCCATAACGGCCTGTCTGTACTTGAGGTACTTCTTCAGGGTAATCCAGGCAAAGGGCTCTGTCAGAACGTCTTTGGCCTGCAAAATAAGATAGCCCCCGTTGGCCCGGTGCATCGCCCCCGGTTTAACCATGGTAAAATCCGTGCTCACCAGCAGCATTTGACTCCTGTATTCAATCTTGCCAAAAAGATTGTAATAATTGGGAGTCGGTTCAATTACCACCGGGGCACCCTCAGTCTTCTCGTTATTGACAAACAGGTTTACCCTGTATCTGACAAAAGCGTCCCCTTCTTCATGGGGAATGTAAAAAGGCATAGGAGCAGGCGGAGCCTCGGCAGTTTTAAAAATCAGATGATTATCGGCAACATCTTTTAAGACTACATCCAGATATTCAGTTATTTTGGGAAAGGCATTATACTCTTCTTTCAGTTTACTAATCAGAGGTCCGGCGGCAAACTGAGTGATCTGCTTCTCCAGTTCGGTAATTTGATCTTTGGCCTGTTTCTCCAGAATACGGCCCTCATGGAATGTTTCATCCAGCTTTTTTTGCAGTTTGCGCCCCTTCTCATCCATTTCCTTGCGTTCCTGGGCGGAAAGTTTCTCATATTCCTCCGAGGAAAGCGGCCGGCCCTCCCGCAGGGGTATAAACAAAAATCCCTTGGGGGTTTGTTCCATATTAAAACCGGACTTGAGAGCTTCCTGCTGAATATTATTGAAGTTTCCTTCCATTTTCTGCTGGATCGTCAGGATGATGGCATCTTTGCGCTGTTCATAGACATTGCCTTCGAAAGCTTTGGGGATAGCCACCTGCAGATCGGATATTAACTCATCTATATCATTTTTAAAGACACGGCCTTGCCCAGCCGGCAGGGATACTACCAGAGGCTTGTCTTTATCAGTGAAATTATTGATATAACACCAGTCTGCCGGTACAGGACCTTTGGCAGCCATTTTAGACACAATTGCCTGAACATAAGTACTCTTGCCGGTTCCTGAGGGGCCGACAACAAAGATATTGTAGCCCGCGGCATCCATATCCAAACCAAACTGCATGGAGCGGACGGCCCGTTCCTGGCCAATAACCCCGTCAAGAGGCGGTACATCCAATGAAGTCTTAAAAAAATTCAGCTCTTCCTCAGAGTTACACACTTTTTTCAGTTTATCCACAGGAATTCTGTACTTATCTGTAGTCTTCATTTTAGCCCTCCTTCATATTCACTCTTATTTTCTAAAAATAATCGTTCCCTTCCTTTTACATTTTTAGTATAACACGACTTGCTTCAGATTTGAGAACTGAACCATGCCGTTAAGTAAATTATTACGTTTATTCTGCCTGAATTTCCCCAGAGAACCAACGGCGGAATACTATTTTATCCTCGCCATTGTCTCTTGCCATTATCTTTATACCTCGGGAGGCAGCAATTTTTGGGTGATAGACCTAATCAACCTCTAATTCTCATTTTTATTTATCCCCTTCCTGTTGTGATTATTAGTTTTGACCAGGCAGATAAGAGCGTGCTTTCTGGAGGTAATTCCCATAAATATTTTGATTATTTCATTAACCAGCAGAGGTGTCAGGGTAAAGATAGTGACTAAACCCCAGTTACTAAGACTCAAGGCATGCACCTTGAAAACTGTAGCCAAAAGAGGAACTATAGTGACACCGGTCTGCAGGATCAAACCAATGATTATGGCCCCAATTAAATACAGATTGGAGAAGATACCAATCTGTAAAATTGACTTGGTTGAACTTCTTATTGACAGGGCATAGAAGAGCTGGGATCCAGCCAGAACAACAAATGACAAGGTACGGGCATGTAGCAATACTTCCTGAGGAATGTTCTTTGAACCCAAACTGTATCCGTATTCAGCTAAGCCCAAATAAAAAGCTGCTAAACTCAGGATGCCTATCAGCGTGCCGCCGATAATGGCCCTGATTCCTGCACCCTGGGCAAAAAAACCTTCTTTGGGGTCTCTGGGCTTTTTCTTCATAACATCTCTGTCTCCGGGATCAATACCCAAAGCAATTGCCGGCAGGGAATCTGTTATCAGATTTATCCATAGTATTTGCGTGGGTAAAAGGGGAACCGGCCAGAAAAACAATATGGAGGCAAAGATGGTAATTACTTCTCCCAGATTGCAGGATAAGAGGAATATTACCGACTTTCTGATATTACTATAGATATTCCGGCCTTCTTCAATAGCCTGAACTATCGTGGAAAAATTATCATCAGTTAAAATTATATCACTGGCCCCTTTGGAGACATCTGTGCCGGTTATACCCATAGCAACACCGATGTCGGCTATTTTTAAGGCTGGGGCATCATTGACACCATCACCGGTCATGGACACAATATTATTTTGGGCTTTGTAGGCTTTGACAATCTTTACTTTATGTTCAGGGGAAACCCTGGCGAATACCCTGTAAGTGTTGATTTTTTCTTTTAATTCTTCATCAGATAATTCATCCAATTCAGCGCCGGTTATACTTTGTTCCAGAGAATCGGCAATTCCTAACAGTTTGGCAATGGCAACTGCTGTATTTTTATGATCGCCGGTAATCATTACAGGAGTTATCCCCGCCATTTTGGCCAATCTGATAGAATCTTTAACCTCGAGCCGGGGAGGATCGAGCATTCCCACCATACCCAGCACAACCAGGGCTTTTTCCATTTCTTCTGGAGGCACAATAGTCTCTGTGTCCTTATAAGCAGCGCCCAGCACGCGCAGGGCATCATTAGCCATTTCTTCGGTAACCCTTAAGTATTGAGCTTTTATTTCTTCTGTCAGGGGAATTATGTCGCCTTCGGCAAGAGCAGAGCCGGATATCTTTAAAATATTGTCTATAGCCCCTTTGGTATGAATTCGGTAACCGCTTCCTTCTTCATTGAGGGTGGACATCAGTTTTCTCTCTGAGTCAAATGGCCTTTC
>DATMYJ010000150.1:0-3008 GCA_035561015.1 Desulfitobacteriaceae bacterium
AGCCTGAAAAGTGCTTTTCCCATAAGCCGAGGCCATTTTTCTTTAGTTCAATTTTAGAAATCATCGAAGTAAAACAAAGAAGGAGCGGTTATCTGCTCCTCCTTTATTTTACGAATGGTCAGTCGCAATGCCTGAGGCAGATTAAAGTAATTTATTTCAAGGCTTATCCTACTTAATGTACTCCGTGGGCTGCAAAGGATTACCTGCTAAAATATCCTCCACTTCTTTAAATCCCTCAGGGAAGGCATAATTGTAACGTGCCGGCAAGGCAAAGACGTATTTGGAATTTCGGCCAAGCTCGCTTGGAGCGATCGGGGCTGCCCCAACGCTGAATTCTTCATTTCTTAAGGAATCCCATTGAGCAAGAGTAAAAATCATAATCGGTATATCCTGCCTGGGGTTTTGAGAAGTCCATTCCGGATGCCTGATTTTAATAATCTGGCCGGTTTCCACAACTTGGCCGCTTTGTGGACCTGCTATAGCGATCCCTTCCCATTTATCCGTAACAATTGAATAATTTTTCCAACTCTTCGGCAGAGTAAAAGTAAAACCATATTGGGTATTATTGTAGATTATTGATTCAGCCTCAGCATAGGGGCCTAATGTCACATTATCAATCAGCCAACTATTCCCGATCTTTTTTACACTAAGTGTAATTGGCCGTTTAGCGGCAACTCCGCCGCTGCTCTGCTCTACACTCGTTATTTCAATTATTTCACCTTTTACTTCATAACTGCCTTCTGCTGATTTTTCGTTGGTTAAAATTTCAATACGATCTAGCCATGGGCTAGACACCATCCGCCCGGGAGCATTCTGAGGATCATTCTGCCATTTTTCCAGCAGCGCAGGCGTTACCAGAGTGCCATAGTTATCCTGCATACTCTGCCTCACAATATCTGATGGGGCCAGCAGAGAGACCATTTGCAGTTTTTTACCAAAATTCTCCACCAAGCTGGCAACAGCTTTCTTATCTGCTTCATCGTTTGCCGCAGGCTCTTTGTTTCCTCCATTCTGGCTATTCTGACACCCAAAAAGAAAAACGCCCAGTAATAAGATGAGTATAAACAAGAATACTTTTTTCATTACTCAACCTCCTTCGTATCTCTTTTTACTTTCAACTAACTAACTCAGCCATTTCCAAATCGCTTTTTCTTATTACAGCATTATTTATCCTGACAACTGCAAAACACAAAATCGACCTGCTGGGATCGGTTAAGCGGATCACAATGTTCCTGGGAAAAAGTTTAAAGCAACTTCGCATTCACTGATCCCAATCCTATTTTCCCCGGAAAATAGGATTTCTCTTTTCCAGGAAGGCTTGTTTTCCTTCCCTGCAGTCTTCACTGGTAAAGATTTTCTCGATCCAATCACTGAAACTGCTTCTGAGTGCGGCTGATTTGCTGTATTCTGCGCTTAATTTACCTAACATTTCTTTAACCGCCCGCACTGTAAGCGGCGCATTAGCAGCAATCTCTTCAGCCAAGGCAAGAGTCACCTGTTCCAGGTCTTTTTGATCCACTACTCGATTAACCAGCCCCATGTCCAGCGCCTCGGCGGCAGAAATAATCCTGCCACTGTAAAAGAGATATTTCGTATTAGTTACACCTATAGCTCTGACAAAACGTTCCATACCCTCGGGGCTATAAATTACCCCCAATTTTGCTGGTGGCATCGCAAACTTGGCTTTTTGAGAGCTAATGCTAAGGTCACAATTAAGCATCAAATCACAACCTCCACCCATAGTATAACCGTTTATCATCGCAATTACCGGAACGGGGCAGGAGCGAATAGACGTATAAGCCGTCTCCTGAATTTCCAGTTCTATTCCTGGTTTATTTTGCACTCTGCCAATTTTACTTATGTCAAAGCCGGTTGAGAAGGCCCAATCCCCTGCACCGCTGATGATTATTGCTCGAATTTCCCTATCTGAAGAAACTTTCCCCAGATGGTGAGCCAGTTGTTCCAGCATCACCGGGGTAAGGGAATTTCCTTTTTCCGGCCGGTTTAAGATCAGTTTTAATATTTGTCCTTGTCGTTCAACCAGCAACTGACTGCTCAAAATACCCACCTCGTTATTCTGCTGATATTGTCATCCTCTTGGGTTAATTATACCCTTCGGGCATACATATTCATATATTTTTTGATCGCACATACCTGCTTCATTCGTATGCGGGTAAGCATGATATCCATATTTCTATTCTGCTATTCAGCAGCATAATCTAGTTTCATGTGATCAATAATTCACTTGCTGTAAAGCTGAAAAGTTAAGGCATCTCCTTCTGCAAAACTACGTATTTGAAGATAAGCATCCAATGTATTTCTGAATTTAAAATCCAGACTAGGATAGCTTACGGTTGCATCCTGCCCGGGAGGAACATAATTTATGGGCAGAGAATGATGATGTCTTTCCAGAATTTCCAAATGGGCAAGAATTACAGCATTAAAAAGAGTGGAAGAAACCTGACAGACTCCTCCGCCAATCGCCGGAATGAAGGCCCCTTCCGAGATAATTGGCGCCTCTTTATAACCCGCTTCAGCAGTTCGTTTTCCGACACTCTCATTAAAGGAAAACCTCTCGCCGGGTGCCAATATTTTCCCATTGAGAGCCTCAGCAGCTAGGAGAATGTTCTGCGTACGATTGACCAAGGTTGAGTCAAAGTATGTGGTATATTGAGAAATAGGTTCTGTGATCACCTCGAGATGAAGTTTAACTGTTTGGCCATATCCGTCAACAACTCCCTCATAGATCCTTGACCCTACACTGCTGGTATCAGCAAAGGCAGGATTCCACTTTACTGGAACATCGATGGTCTCGCTGTTGTACAGCTTGGCTGGAACAGTTGCAGGCAGGGAATAGCTTTGACTTTCAGGCACCCTTGCCTTTAGATCGGCTATGCTATAAATACTGGTTTCTTTCACTTTTCCCGAGATCAAGTAACTTGCACTTTTTGTTATTGCGTCTGTGACGACTCCACTGCCCCCGAAAGCAACCAGATTTGGATATAAAT
>DATMYJ010000151.1:0-5539 GCA_035561015.1 Desulfitobacteriaceae bacterium
ACTTAATTCTATTTGCTTGACTTCCGTATCCGATGGAATTAACTGGAAAAAAGGTTAATCTCACCAAGAGTTGTTTGTCCTGCCTTGTAATATGCCGGATCTTAGAAAACCTTAGGTTAGGCTGAGGAGAAAGGAGTAGAATTATTAAACACAATTAATCAGGAAATCTTCACTTTATTTACTTCTGGAGTTTTTACCATTATCAGTGAAGATGCTTTTTTTATGTGTATATGCACTGGTATCCAGCGGTTGCCTGATAATCACTTTACAGCAATCTTACACATAATAATTTATTCAACAAGGGTGGAAATATGATTTGACGCCATGTTTATTGTCTGTTTAGACATATACTTGGAAAGTCTATATTTTTTGCCTTCATAAAAGTGTATGGTGCCGCTATATCGTTTCTTTTGCGGATGTTAAGCAGAAACCAGGGTAGTTAAGTTAATTTGAAAGTGATAATTGAAGGCGCAGTAATCGAGGTTAATGCTGAAACAGTTAAGCCGGTGCTGCAGCATTAGCTGATACAAACATAACCGTAAAAGTAATTAAATTACTATTCGAGGAGATGTTCTGATGTCGAACAAAATTAAGTGGGGTATTCATCCCGATACCCACAAAACGCCTACTGAAAGTAAGGCAATCGAAACAAATGCTTTACCTGCCAAAGTAGTTATCCCAGTACGTCAACATATCGGGGCTCCCTGTGAGCCTATAGTGAAAAAAGGGGATAGTGTTAAAAAGGGACAACTGATCGCTACCAGTGAAGCTTTTGTGTCCAGTAACATTCATGCTACCTTGTCCGGCACTGTCGTTGAAATTGCCAATAAGCCCCATCCGGTTTTTGGAGAGGCTCTGGCAATAGTTATTGAAAATGATGGTTTGGATCAATGGGCAGACGGTGTTCTGACTGAACGCAATTGGGAAACGCTGGATGTTAAAGAAATGGTGGAGATAGTCAAGAATGCCGGCATAGTCGGTATGGGCGGAGCAACTTTCCCGACCCATGTCAAGCTCGTTCCGCCGAAGGATATCAAGATCGACACTCTAATAATTAATGCTGCCGAATGTGAGCCGTTTTTGACAGCCGACCACAGGATAATGCTCGAATACAGCGAACGGGTTGTCACAGGAATCCTGATGCTGAAGAAAATTTTAGGTGTGGACAATGCAATTGTGGGCATTGAAGACAACAAAATGGATGCCGTCAAGGCCATGAAAGAAGCTGTTGGCGATAAAAAAATCAGTGTTGTTCCTATTGCTACCAGGTATCCTCAAGGCGGCGAAAAAATGATCATCAAAACCTTGCTTAAGCGGGAAGTTCCATCCGGTCAACTGCCCATGAATGTCGGGGTAGTTGTTCAAAATGTCGCAACCGCTGTAGCAATATGTGATGCTGTCAGAAACGGTATCCCTCTTATCGAACGAGTTGTCACAGTAACCGGCAGCGCCATAAAAGAACCTAAAAATTTGTTACTTCGCATTGGAACAACTTTTGCCGATGCTATCGGGCAGTGCGGCGGTTTCAAGTTTGCACCTGAAAAATTAATTATGGGCGGTCCATTCATGGGAATGACACAGTTTACAACTGAAGTTCCTATCATTAAAGGATCCAATGGAATCCTCGCTTTTGGCAAAGAAGAGATGGCTACTTATGGTCCGGAAATAGCCTGTATTCGCTGCGGCCGTTGTGTCAGTGCCTGTCCGATGGGCTTAAATCCCAGTATGTTAAGCATTTTGGGTGAAAAAGGATTTGTCGATGAAGCCAAGGAAGAATATAATTTATTTGATTGCATAGAATGCGGCTGCTGCACTTTCGTTTGTCCGTCAAAAAGAAGGATAGTTCATTATGTTCGTTATTCCAAGAAGCTGTCGGCCGAAAAGGGAGGGAAATAGAAACAGATGAGTACAGATACAATTGCCAATACAGTAACAAATGAAATACTCGTTTCATCTTCACCCCACATGCTTTCCGATGTCTCAACCAAGAAAATTATGTGGACTGTGATCATTACCCTGATGCCTGCTGCAATCTTTGCAGTTTATCTCTTTGGAACTCCAGCTTTACTCACATTGGTTTGGGGCGGTTTATCTGCTGTAATTTTTGAAGCAATAGTCCAGAAACTTCGCAAAAAACCTATTACTGTAAGTGACGGGAGTGCTCTTTTAACTGGTTTGCTTTTGGCTATGTGTGTGCCGCCCGCAGTTCCGGCTTATGTTCCCATAGTTGGTTCATTTATAGCAATTGTTATTGCCAAGCAAGCAATGGGTGGATTAGGACAAAATATTTTTAATCCTGCACATATTGGCAGGGCAGCCTTGATGGTTTCCTGGCCTGTAGCTATGACCACCTGGACGAAAATGCCTTCCGTAGTTGATACTTTTACTAGTGCTACACCTTTAAATATCCTGAAACAAGCCGGGGGCAATTATGATGTTTTATACAGTGTTTTTGGCAGCCAGTCTGAGATGTATAAGGCCTTATTTTTAGGTTTGAGAAATGGCAGTATTGGGGAAACTTCTGTTGTCTTATTGGTCTTGGGTGGACTGGTACTTATTTATAAACGTTATATCGACTGGGTTATTCCTGTCTTTATGATCGGTACTGTCGGAATACTTACCTGGGTATTTGGACCAACCGGTTTATTTAGTGGAGACGGGCTCTTTCATATGATGGCTGGCGGCCTTATTATTGGGGCATTCTTTATGGCTACTGATTATGTTACTGCTCCTCTTACCAGAAAAGGACAAATTATCTTTGCCATAGGGGCGGGCCTGATAACCGTTCTGATCAGGCTTTTGGGTGGTTATCCCGAAGGTGTTTGCTATTCCATCCTTCTGATGAATGCCTTGACACCACTGATCGATCGTTTTGTTAAACCTGTGCTATATGGAAGGAAGTGAGTTAAACATCATGGAACATAAGAGCAATGACAGCAGTATTTTCAAAGTTGCTATTAATCTTATCGGGGCTTGTATTATATCCGGACTAATTATTGCCACCGTATTCACCTTGACAGCAGCGACTGCGGCCGAAAAACTGGTCGAAATAAAAAATAGTTCTTTGCAAAGCATGGTAACTGAAGCAGATACAATTAAAGAAATCCAGGGAAAACCCGAGTGGTTTGAAGCGATGAAAAACGGTAAATTGATTGCTTATATTGTACCGGCGGAAAGTAAAGGCTATGCAGGTGCGGTAGAATTGCTTGTTGCCATCAGCCCTGATTTTAAAGTCATGAAGTATACTATAACTGCAAGTAAAGAAACACCCGGCTTGGGGGATAAGGCTAAAGATGCGCCATTTGCCGGACAGTTCGTCGGTAAGGATGCTGAACATCTGGAAGTAACCAAAGATCCCAGTAAAACACAACTCATTCAGGCTATCAGTGGCTCTACCATAACCTCTAGAGCAGTAACTAAAGCAGTTCGTGAAGCAGTTGAAGCAGTGACTGCTTTCGCAGAAGGAGGTAAATAGTATGGAATTATGGAAAATATTTTCGAAAGGTTTAGTGCTGGAAAACCCGATTCTGGTTCTGGCCTTAAGCCTCTGCCCGGCATTGGCTGTAACATCCTCAGTTGTAACCGCTCTGACCATGGGTCTTACAGTGATGTTTGTAATTTCCACCAATAATGTTGTAGTCTCTCTGATCAGAAGATTTGTTAACCCCAAGGTGCGGGTGCCAATTTACATCATCTCTATCGCTACAATAGTTACAGTTGCCAGTTTACTGCTTCAGGCCTTTGCTCCGGTGTTATATAAAGCCTTGGGCATTTATCTGGATCTGGTCGTAGTATTTGCGATTATTCTGGCTCGGGCTGAAGTATTTGCCTCCAAAAATAATGTCGGACGTTCTTTCCTGGACGGCTTTGGAATGGGCTGCGGTTTCACCCTGTCCATGCTAATCATTGGTGCTATTCGGGAATTAATAGGAAATGGCAGCTTATTAGGTATTGATATCCTTGGACATGCCTATCCCCCGGCTTTGATAATGATTTTGCCTCCGGGTGCCTTTATACTGATCGGCTATTTAGTTGCCCTGTTTAAAATTATTAATAAGAGAATGGAAGATCGTCAAAGAATTAGGGGTGAGGCTGCATGAAAGAATATTTGCTGCTTTTTGTGAGCGCCGTATTGATCAATAACTTTGTTCTGACAAGATTTTTAGGTCTCTGTATCTTCTTCGGAGTATCCAAGAATGTCAATGCTGCTGTCGGCATGGGTATGGCGGTAACTGGTGTTATGACTCTGAGCTCTATGTTTGCCTGGGGAGCCTACAGTTTAATTCTGGTCCCGTTAGGTCTGCAATTTTTAAAACTGGTTGTTTTTGTTTTATTAATTGCCAGTTTTGTGCAGCTGTTGGAAATGATTATCAGAAAGTATTCGCCCGCTTTGTATCAGATGTGGGGAATTTACTTGCTTTTAATTGCCACCAACTGCGTTATTCTTGGGGTGCCGCTGATTAATGTTGAATCCAACTATAACTTTGCTCTAAGTACAGTACATGCCATTGGAGCCGGGGTAGGATTCGCTGTAGCTCTTATTTTAATGGCCAGTTTGAGGGAAAAGCTGAGATTAGCTGATGTGCCCAAGTCTCTTGAAGGTTTAGGAATTGCCTTTATTCTGGCAGGTTGTCTGTCCCTGGCCTTCTTTGGTTTCTCCGGAATGATCAACATTTAGAAAGGTAGCGATCACAGAATGAATACAATAATTTCAATTATTGTCGTTATGGGCCTGATCGGGGTTTTCTTCGGATTTATTCTGGCCTTTGCGAACAAAAAACTGGCTGTGGAAATGAATCCCTTAATCCATTTAGTAGAAGATGTCCTGCCCAAAGGACAATGTGGGGCCTGCGGGTTTCCTGGTTGTATGGCTTATGCTGAAGCAGTAGTTTTGGATAAGGATGTTTCCCCCAGCCTTTGTGTCCCTGGAAAAAAAGCAGTGGCTGAAAAGGTTGCTGAATTAACCGGAAAAAAAGCAGAAGAAATTGAACCCAAGATTGCTTGTGTGAAATGCGCAAGTTTTATGGATACTGCTAAAACAAAATATCAATATTCCGGAGTTACTGACTGTGTTGCAGCCACCCTTTTGCATACCGGCCCCAAAGAATGCCCTTATGGCTGTATTGGTCTGGGGACATGTGCTAAAGTGTGCCCATTTGATGCGGTTACAATTAATGAACAGGGTAAGCCTGTATTCGATAAGACAAAATGTACCGCCTGTGGCAAGTGTGTGGCTGCCTGTCCCAAAAAAGTTATCGAACTGCTTCCGCTGGATGGGCATGTTATCGTCAGATGTAATTCGCTGGATAAGGGAGCAGTTAAGCGCAAGTATTGTCCTGTTGCCTGTATCGGTTGCGGACTCTGTGTTAAGTCGTGTCCCTATGGCGCAATCAAGCTGGTAAATAATCTGGCTGTTGTTGATTCCAGCGTCTGCAGGGAAAAATGTACTCAATCGGTTTGTCTGGAAAAATGTCCGACTGGAGCAATCAAGGATTTAATTTTGTAATAAGCTGACAAAATTAACTCTCCGGAAGAGCAG